>NZ_CAWNYS010000097.1:0-1180 GCF_963878295.1 Aeromonas sp. HMWF014
GATCAGGGTCTCGCGGGTTACCCGATCGAGCAGGCGACCATCGTGGGACACCAATACGAAGGCGCCACGCCACGCCAGCAGGAAGCGCTCGAGCCAGAGCAGGGCGGGCAGATCCAGGTGGTTGCTGGGTTCGTCCAGCAGTAACAGGTTGGGTTGGTGCAGCAGAGCGCGGCCTATCTGCAAGCGGGTGTGCTGACCGCCGCTCAGCGCGCTGACCGGAAGGTCGGCCTGCTCGGTCAGTTGCAGTTCGGTCAGCATCTTGTCTACCTGCCACGCCTGGTCAGCCTCGTTGGCCAGTGCATCGAGCAGCACGGCGCGGGTGCTGAGTGCTTGCAGTTGCACGGGCAGATGCTGGGCCACAAATTCACAGCGGCAGGGGCTAGCCTTGTGGATGCGTCCCTCATGGGGCTGGCGCTGACCGGCCAGCAGGGCGAGCAGTGTGCTCTTGCCACAGCCGTTGGCGCCTATGAGGCCAATGCGATCACCGCTGCGGATGCTGAGGTCGAGGTTGTCAAATAACGGAAGGTGCCCCGCACTCATTTGCAGGGAATGGGTACTCATCAGGGTTGTCATGCTCTTGCTCTCTTAAATTCCGGGATCGAAGATCCCTGTCATCAGGAGCGCTGGCGACAACGGCAGAGTCGAGAAAGGTCTCGGTTTGGAAGGGAGTCGGCTTTGCTCGAACCCGCTATCGCAGCGCGATGGTATGCAGGCAAGAGCACGCGAATGTGCCGAACAGGCGGGCCGAGAACATCGGGCACGCTTGGATAACCATTTTTTACCTCCTTATTTTTCGTAGTGGCAAGGTGCGGCGATTATAAGCGCAGAAAAAAAAGCCGTCCATCGGGGTTCTGGGCTGTCGCCGGGTAGCAAGGAGGCGAGAAAGGGCGTCAGCGTCGGTCACCGACAAGGCGGCAGCCCCGCGCTGCGGGGCTGCCTCATGGCGTGTGATGAATTAATCGCGGGGGGTTTTGAGTGCCTGGATCACATCGTCAGTGGGAGCCAGCTCCTCGACGTGGTTGAAGCTCTCGATCCCCTCTTGCGGATGCAGGGTGAAGGCGTCGGCGCTCAGGTAGCTGCCGCTGCCTGTGCTCTCCATGATGACGATGAGCTCGGGCTGCTTGTCACCGTTGAGATCCTGCAGTTTGAGCTCCTTGATGGTGCCATCGCGCGCCAGCAC
>NZ_CAWNYS010000098.1:0-2176 GCF_963878295.1 Aeromonas sp. HMWF014
GGAGAGGGGTTGTGCGTATCCGTTCAGGTTAAGTGTCTGTGATGAATAAGGTCAATCTGGTGACCTGACCCGCAGCTTTGCGCTAAAGCCATAGCCGATTGACAACATTTGAGTAGAATAAGGTCGATTTTGACAGCATCTTTGCCAGTCGCTGGCGCGAGCCTGCAGGCAATCGTGTTGCCATCTATTGCCAATCAAAGGAGAGGATGATGAAAAAGGCGATTACCCTGCTGTTTCTGAGTACCCTGGCTGCCCCGGCGCTGGCCGATGAGTGCGCGTTGGTCATCGAAGGCAATGATGCCATGCAGTACAACCTCAAAGAGATGAGCGTACCGGCGACCTGCAAAGAGGTGACAGTGACCCTCAACCATACCGGCAAGATGCCGGTGACCGCCATGGGTCACAACTGGGCACTGGCGAACACCGCCGATTATCAGGCTGTCGCGACCGCCGGCATGAGCGCCGGTGCTGACAACAGCTACCTGCCAAAAGATGATCCGCGGGTGCTGGCCCACACCAAGATGATTGGCGGCGGCGAGAGCACCAGCGTTACCTTCAAAACCGATGGCCTGGCCGGTAAAGACCTCACCTTCTTCTGTTCCTTCCCCGGCCACTTCGCCATGATGAAGGGCAGCTTCAAGATCGGTTAAACCGCGTGTCTGGGTGGTCATGAAGCAAAAAGCCGGGTTGCCCGGCTTTTTTTATGATGCACAAACCTTGTATCGAACGCGGGGTGCAGACGAGCCAGGCGATTGAATAAATGGTTCATTTCGTGATCTGGCGAGGAGTGGCCGCGCCTTGAGAGGGGTAAAGTGGGCTGCAATTGGGGCCTGTTGGCCCAGACACTGAATGGATGTGAGTGATGAGCGCAGTCAAATGGGTGGTCAGCGGTTGCCTGATGCTGGTGTGCGCCCTGGCGCTGGCGGCAGAGCCCCCGGTCAAGAAGAGCCGTAACGGCATCTGCCATCCCCAGGGTGGCACCTACTACAGCCGCACCAAGCATTATGTTCCCTATGATACCATGCAGGCCTGTCTCGACAGCGGGGGCCGCGCCCCCAAACGTTGAGCACGACACCAGGGTCTGCTCGGGTCTCTTCCTTATCGCGCTTGCAGGGTAAAGAAGGCGATGGCCGTCTTCTTCTGGCACTCCAGCCTGATGCTCTCTTCGCCGCTGACCACCAGGGTCTCGTTGATCGCCACGGCCCGATCCTGCACCGTGAGCTGACCGCTCAGCAGGTGGCAGAGGTAGGTCTTGTCCGCCTCCAGGGTGAGGGTGAGCGGGAAGGGCAGATTCAGCACCCGCACGTTGGCACTGATGCGCGAGGGATCATAGATGAGCCCCAGATCCGTCACCTCTTTTTTCAGCAGCTCGCAGTGGGTCTCGTCATCCCCGCTGAAGTGGGCCGCCTCGAAGGTGGCATAGGGGTGGCCGTTGAGCACGAAGCCGGCGCCGCTGATGGGCAGCAGGATGCGCTGATAGCCGGGAAATTTGGAGAAGGGACCGGCGCCCTTGATGGGGGCCGAGCTCAACCGGTAGTCAAAGTCGAGCTTGTCCAGGGTCGCGCTGCTGGGGGCGATGAGGATCTGGGCTGTGGTGCCCTGCTTGTTCTTCCAGGGCATTTTCAGCTGGTCAGACTCTTTAATCAGGGTGATCACGATGGCGCCTCGGCAGTGGGGTGAGATAAGTGGGCAATGAGGCCAAGTGATACCATCCCCCGGGCAGGCTCACAAGGCGGCGGCTATTCGCTTTCGTCCGGTTGGCCATTATTTAGCCGCATTGGCCTGTCTGCCCACCGCCTTGCTCAATATGCAGCCACTCGACGGGGCCGGTTCGGGCGAAACCCTCAGGCTGTGATCCCTGTGCTGTAAAACGGGCGGGAGGCCGTTACACTGGCAACTCTCTTGCTGTCTGGAGGCCCCATGGCCCACAAAATCATTCTGGATACGGATCCCGGTATCGACGACGCCATGGCAATACTGTTTGCCGAGGCGCACCCCGCCATCGATCTGCTCGCCATCACCACTGTGTTTGGCAATGCCACCATAGACAAC
Organism: Aeromonas sp. HMWF014; assembly: GCF_963878295.1. Classification (NCBI taxonomy): domain Bacteria; kingdom Pseudomonadati; phylum Pseudomonadota; class Gammaproteobacteria; order Aeromonadales; family Aeromonadaceae; genus Aeromonas; species Aeromonas sp. HMWF014. The sequence continues at coordinate 2,053 of NZ_CAWNYS010000098.1, forward strand.
GGCACCCGCAATGCGCTCTGGCTCAAGCAGAAATACGGCATGAAGGCAGACGTGGTCCGGGGGGCCGTGGCCCCGCTGCGCCGCGAGCCGGTGGGGCCGACCACGGTCGTGCATGGCCCGGGCG
>NZ_CAWNYS010000099.1:0-3691 GCF_963878295.1 Aeromonas sp. HMWF014
TCATCGTCGATGGCCAGGGTGAGCCGCGACTCTATGCCTGCGGCCAGCTCCCCGGCAATCGCCTGCAATCGCTCGCTTTGGGCCAGCAAGATGCTGGCTTCCTGGTGGATGCGGGTGCCCGCCTCCGTCAGCACGGGATAGCGGGCCGAGCGATCAAACAGCGCCAGCCCAAGATCTATCTCCAGGTTGGCGATGGCGGTGCTGACCACGGACTGCGACTTGCCCAGCTTGCGGGCCGCCGCCGAGAAGGAGCCCGTCTCTGCCGCCGCCAGCAGCGCCTTGAGTTGTTCCAGCGAGGGGTTCATCCAGTTGCTCCTGTCATGACCTGATTGCACACCAATCCATCTATTTTAACGATAGATACTAACGTGAACCTATCAGAAATTCGCGATAAATTGGCCACCATCGACACTCCGACACAGATAGATAGAGAGACAGACCATGCGTAATACCCGTGACCGCCTGCGCCACGCCATTGGCTTTGAACTGATTGGTCTGCTGATCGCGGCCCCCCTGGCAAGCTGGATCACTGGCGTAGGACTCCACCATATGGGACCGCTGGCATTGTTCTTCTCGGTGCTCGCCACCGTCTGGAACTACGTCTACAACATCGGGGTCGACAAGCTGTTGCTGAAGTATCAGGGCCATACCCACAAGACCCTGTGGCAGCGGGTGCTGCACACCTTCGGCTTTGAGGGCGGTCTGCTGATCGTCGCGCTGCCGGTCATGTCTTGGTGGCTGAGCGTCAGTATGCTGGAAGCGCTGGTGCTGGATCTGGGCTTCGTGCTGTTTTACCTGGTCTACGCCTTCATCTACAACTGGAGCTATGACAAGGTGTTCCCGATACCGGGTCAGGTGCAGCAGAACGCACTGGGTTAAGCGACAGGAAAACAGGGCAGGGACAACGAGGCACCATCATGCGACTGGCATGATGGTGCTGGAGGAGGGCAAGCCAGTCGGGCCTGCCGCAGCGCTCAGGCTTGCGCCTTCAGCGCTTCGGTCGGGACATCTGCCTCGGCCGACTCCTGGGTCAGCATGGCCTCAAGGTCGCTCTGGTACTGGTTCAGCAGGCGCTGGGCAGCCACCATGTCACCCTTGTGCAGACGCTCGAACAGATGGTGTTGCACCACGCCGTTGAGATACTCCACCGTGACGGGTTGCTCCAGGGCAGCCAGCAGCTCCTCTTTTTCCAGTTCGGCATTGATTTCATCGGCACTGGTACGCAGCAGACCAGCCAGTTGCACCAACATACGGCGCTCACCTTCGCGCAACAGGCTCAACATGCGGTTTCTCTGCTGCTCATTCTGTTGGGTCATACATTTCCTTACGTCGAATGGGAACAAGCCCGCTCATTCTGCCCTGTCCGTTTGACAGCGTCTATCTCATGCCCCCCACTTATTTGCATGTCGAGCCGATAAAGGCCGTCAGATGCTATTTGCCCCGTCGCTAGGTATAGTAGCCACTGGTTTACGGGCGCCTGACCGCCCCGCACAGACGAGAAATTTCACCATGACAGATGCCATTCTGGTGCTGTGCACCTGCCCGGATGAGGCCAGTGCCGACCTCATCAGCGAACACCTGCTGAACCAGCGGCTGGCGGCCTGCATCAATCAGCTGCCCGGTCTCACCTCCGTCTATCGCTGGCAGGGGAAGATAGAACGGGCACGGGAGATCCAGCTCATCATCAAGTCGCGGGCCTCCCTGTTCGAACTCTTGCGCCTATGCATCCTCAGCCATCACCCCTATGAGGTGCCGGAGATCCTGGCACTCCCGACAAGCCAGGGCCATCAGCCCTATCTCGACTGGTTAACACAGGAAACCTCATGACACTGTCTCGCCTGCTCTCCCCCCTGCTTGTGCTCTCTGCTCTGCTGCTGTCCACGCTGAGTGCGACGCCGGTTCAGGCCGGCAGTGACAGTCTGCTGAGCGCCCTCGGCATCGAGGCCAACGCCCAGCCCAAGTTTCTGAAAGCCGACGACGCCTTCGTCCTCGAGAGTGAACAGCAGGGCAACCAGTTGCTGCTGACCCTGCGCATCGCCGATGACTACTACCTCTACCGCCACAGCTTCCGCTTCCAGGGCGAGAACCTCGCCTTCAGCGAACCCGTCTTGCCCGCAGGGACCGAGCATCAGGATGACTTCTTCGGCAAGACCCGGGTCTACTACCGGGAGGGGCAGATCCCCGTCACCCTGACCGAGGCGGGCCAGCAGGCCAGCCTCACCGTCAGCTATCAGGGCTGCACCGACGGTCTCTGCTACCCGCCCACCGACAAGCAGATTGCGGTGCAGCCCCTTGTGGCCAGCACCCACGATGTCGCGCAGACCAGCATGGCTGAAGCCGCCAGCCCCCCTGCCAGCAGCCAGCAGGATCAGCTGGCCGCCGCCCTCGGCAGCCAGGGATTCTGGCTCAGCATCGCCGTCTTCTTCGCGCTGGGGCTGGGGCTCGCCTTCACCCCCTGCGTCTTCCCCATGTACCCCATACTGACCGGCATCATAGCCGGGGCGGGTCATCGTCTCTCCACCCGCCGCGCCTTCCTGCTCTCCTTCGTCTATGTGCAAGGGATGGCGGTGACCTATACCCTGCTCGGACTGGTGGTAGCGTCGGCGGGCTTGAAATTCCAGGCGGCGCTGCAGCACCCCTATGTGCTGATCGGGCTCTCCGTCATGTTCGTGCTGCTGGCACTCTCCATGTTCGGGCTCTACACCCTGCAACTGCCGAGCAGCCTGCAAACCCGGCTGTCCGGCCTCTCCAACCGCCAGCAGGGTGGCTCGCTACCCGGGGTCGGCATCATGGGGATGATCTCCGGCCTGGTCTGCTCCCCTTGCACCACGGCGCCGCTCTCGGGGGCGCTGATCTACGTGGCCCAGAGCGGCGATCTCTGGCTCGGCGGTGCGGCTCTCTATGCCCTGTCGCTGGGGATGGGGCTGCCGCTGCTGCTGCTCGGCACCTCGGGCGGCAAGCTGCTGCCCAAGGCCGGTGCCTGGATGGATATGATCAAGCAACTCTTTGGCTTTGCGCTGCTGGCGGTGCCCATACTGCTGCTGTCACGGCTGTGGAGCGATCAGATGGCCGCTCTGGTATGGCTGGGCTGGGGATTGGTACTGTGCGGCTATCTCTATCACCACAACCAGCATCAGAGTCACTCCGTGGGTCGCAGCCTGCGCGGCTTCGTACTCTTGCTAGTGATGATCAGTGCCGTGGTGGTGGGCAAGGACCTGCTGCTGCCCGAACCCGGCGTCAAGGCCAGCTCCGAGGCCCAGGCGCCCCAGTTTATCCGTATCAAGACCCAGGATGATCTCAAGGTGCAGCTGGCCGCCGCCCGCGGCAAGCCGGTGCTGCTGGACCTCTATGCCGACTGGTGTGTGGCCTGCAAGGAGTTCGAACACAAGACCTTTAGCGACCCGGCAGTGCGCGAGCGCTTCGGCCAGATGGTGCTGCTGCAGGCGGACGTCACCGCCAACGACGATGCCGATGTGGAACTGCTCAACGGCCTCAACGTGCTGGGGCTGCCGACCCTGATCTTCTTCGATCGCGCCGGCAACGAAGTGAGCGGCCAGCGGGTGACGGGCTTTATGGGGCCGGCCGAGTTTTTGGGTCAGCTCGACAAGTTGCGCTGAAAACAGCTGGCCCGGCCTCACGCCAGGGCCCAACGGTTAACCGCTGATTTTTCTGGCAATCCCTTGTATATGAT
>NZ_CAWNYS010000100.1:0-9360 GCF_963878295.1 Aeromonas sp. HMWF014
ATCGCTCAGGCACCCATGCCGGCCGTGACCCTGGCGGGTCACTTCGTGCAGCCGACGGCGCTGGAAATCGGCTCCATCAGCGAGCTGGTGAAGGAGCAGTTCGGCCCTATCCTGCACGTGGTGCGCTACGCCGCCAAGGATCTGGACAAGGTGATCGCAGATATCAACGGCACCGGCTACGGCCTGACGTTGGGGATCCACAGCCGTAACGAATCCTATGCCGAGGAGCTGGCCAGCCGCATCAACGTGGGCAACGTCTACATCAACCGCAACCAGATCGGCGCCATGGTCGGGGTGCAGCCGTTCGGCGGGCAAGGGCTCTCCGGCACCGGTCCCAAGGCGGGTGGCCCCCACTACCTTGGCCGCTTCGTGACCGAAAAGACCCGCACCATCAACACCACTGCGGTGGGCGGCAACGCTTCCCTGCTGGCAATGGGCGATGCCTGATCGGCATTGAGAACCCACCTTGAGGCCGCCTGCGGGCGGCCTTTCTATTGGTCGTCTCTTGCCCCCGGGGCTGCCATCTTGGGGTCGCCAGCGGGCCCAAGCGGTCGTAATATGGTCGCGACTCGTCACTTTTCACCGGGCCGCGTCCGGTGCATCATGCGGGGCAAGCCATTCTCATCTGACATCGCAACAAGAGTGTTCATCTGATGCCATTAACTGAACAGGCCCGCTGGTTCGTGCTGGGGGGCGATCACCTCGTCCTGCTGGATGAACAGGGGCGCATTCCACAAGGCCCTCGCGCCAGCCTGCCCGCTCATCTGCAACGCGCCACCTTTGAGCATTTTGATGAGTGGGGCGGTTTGCCCTGCTATCTGCTGGCGCTGGGTGCTGAGGCCGACACCAGTCGGCTCATACCGCTGCGCCAACTGATGGTGGCCGGCGATGAAGAGGGCTTTCGGCTTGGGGGCCGAGCCTGGCAGTTGGCCACCTTCCGCCGCAGCCATCGCTTCTGTGGCGAGTGCGGTGCCCCCATGGCGCCCAAGAGCGGGGAGTGGGCACAGATGTGCCAGCATGGTCACGTCGTCTACCCGCGCATCTCCCCCTGCATCATAGTGGCGGTGCGCAAGGGGCCGGCGATCCTGCTGGCGGCCCATCGCCGTCACTATCAGGCGGATGACCCCATGTATACCGTGCTGGCCGGCTTCGTGGAGGCGGGTGAAAACCTGGAACAGTGTGTGGCGCGGGAGGTGTTTGAGGAGAGTGGCATCCGGGTGCACAACGTGCGCTACGTGGCGAGCCAGCCCTGGCCCTTCCCCCACAACCTGATGATGGGCTTCACCGCCGACTATGAGAGCGGCGAGATCCGGGTGCAGGATGAGGAGTTGGTGGACGCCGATTTCTTTGAGGCAGACCGGCTGCCACGGCTGCCCCCGCACGGCACCATAGCGCGGCGGCTCATCGAGCAGAGTCTGAGCGAAGTGCACTGACGGCGATAAAAAACAGGGCGCTTGTTTGCGCCCCTTCACATCTTTGCACTTGAAGCGCCATGGCGGGCGTTTGGGCCGCCCCGCGTCACGCACAAAGTGGTATCATATCCGCCATTTTATGCGTGATATGAACTCAGGAACTGGGATGAAAGAGCTGAAGAACGATCGATACCTGCGTGCCCTGCTGCGCCAGGAAGTGGACATGACCCCGGTATGGATGATGCGCCAGGCTGGCCGTTATCTGCCGGAATACAAGGCGACCCGCGCCGTCGCGGGGGACTTCATGTCCCTGTGCCGCAACGCCGAACTGGCCTGTGAAGTCACCCTGCAGCCGCTGCGCCGCTATCCGCTCGATGCCGCCATTCTCTTCTCCGACATCCTGACTGTGCCCGATGCCATGGGGCTGGGTCTCTACTTCGAACACGGCGAAGGCCCGCGCTTCGAGCGTCCCATCAAATCCATGGCCGATGTGCAGGCGCTGCCCATTCCGGATCCGGAAGACGAGCTGGGCTACGTGATGAACGCGGTGCGTACCATACGCCGCGAGTTGAAGGGCGAGGTGCCGCTCATCGGCTTCTCCGGCAGCCCCTGGACCCTGGCCACCTACATGGTGGAGGGGGGCAGCTCCAAGGCTTTCACCAAGATCAAGCAGATGATGTATGCCGAGCCGCAGACACTGCACTTGCTGCTGGACAAGCTGGCCGACAGCGTCATCGCCTATCTTAATGCCCAGATCAAGGCGGGTGCCCAGTCGGTCATGGTGTTCGACACCTGGGGCGGCGTGCTGACCCCACGGGATTACCGCGATTTCTCCCTGCAGTACATGCACAAGATCGTCGATGGCCTGATCCGTGAAAATGAGGGGCGCCGCGTGCCGGTGACCCTGTTCACCAAGAACGGCGGCCAGTGGCTGGAGCAGATCGCCGCTACGGGTTGCGATGCGCTGGGGCTGGACTGGACCATAGACATAGCAGACGCCAAGCGCCGGGTCGGTGACAAGGTGGCATTGCAGGGCAACATGGATCCTTCCATGCTCTACGCCGCGTCAGCGCGTATCCGCGAAGAGGTTGCCACCATACTGGCGGGCTTTGGCAGCGGCAACGGCCACGTCTTCAACCTGGGTCACGGCATACATCAGGACGTGGATCCGGAGCATGCAGGCGTGTTTGTCAATGCGGTGCACGAGCTGTCGGCTCAGTACCACGGTCGCTGAGACCGGTAAAAAGCACAATGAGAACGGGGCCTGCGGGCCCCGTTTTGTTATCCGGCCTGCCGTGGTTTGGGGCTGCATCCCGGCCCCGGCTCGGGTTACACTGCGCCACACTCGCGGGTAAATGAAGAGCAAGATGAGCGGTCGCAGGTGAGGCGGACAGCTAGCGTCCTCGCGGCAGCATCCTTGGTCATGGCAGGAGGCAAGATGAGCAAAAAATCACTGGATTGGGGCATAGATCTCGGTGGTACCAAGTGTGAATGCGTGGTGCTGGATGGCGACGAGGTGCTGCTGCGCCACCGCATCCCCACCGAGCGCCAGGGCGGCTATCAGCACATGATCGGCCAGATCGCCAAACTGGTGGACGAGTGCGCCACCAGGCTGGGTCAGCGGCCGACCGTGCTGGGCATGGGCACCCCGGGGGCGCGGGATCCCCAGACCGGCCTGATGAAGAACTGCAACACCACAGAGCTCAATGGCAAGCCGTTCAAGGAAGATCTGGAGCTTAAACTGGGTGTGCCTGTGCTGATTGCCAACGACGCCAACTGCTTCGCCCTGGCGGAGACCCATCTCGGGGCGGTGCGCCAGCACCATCCCTCTGCACGCGTGGTGTTCGGCATCATCATGGGCACCGGGGTCGGTTCCGGCATCGTCATCAACGGCCAGATCCTCAATGGCCACCACGGCATCGCCGGTGAGTGGGGCCACAATGTGCTCTCCCCCGATGGGCCCGAGTGCTATTGCGGCAAGCGCGGTTGCGTCGAGTCCTTCATCAGCGGCCCCGCGCTGGAGGCCTGGTATCAGGCCAAGGCCAAGCGTCATCTGTCGCTGGCCCAGATTGCGGCGGCCAGCGCCCACGATCACGTGGCCAGGCTCACCCTCGACCGACTGCACCTGCTGTTTGGTCAGGCGCTGGCCAACGTGGTCAACATTCTGGATCCGGATGTCATCGTCATCGGCGGCGGGGTCGGCAACGTGCAGAGCCTTTACAGCGCTGGGCGGCAGACAATTTTGCCCTTCCTCTTTAATCCCCGCTTCGCCACCCCCATTATTGCTCCAGCCCTGGGGGATAGCGCCGGGGTATTCGGGGCTGCCCTGCTGGCCCGTGGCGTATTCCAGGATGCCCTGCTGTCGTGAGCCATCCATCGGCCCTCTTTGCCGTCGCTAAGGACACACTTTTTCCATGATCAAGATTGCCATCAATGGTTACGGGCGGATTGGCCGCAACGTGTTGCGAGCCCTCTATGAAAGCGGGCGCGACAAGACCATCAAGATCGTTGCTATCAACGAACTGGCGGCGCCCGAAGCCATGGTGCACCTCACCCGTTTCGATACCAGCCACGGCCGCTTCCGGTATCCAGTGCAGCTGGCCGGCAGCAGCATGCTGGTGGGGGAGGATCTCATCCCCCTGTTTGCCGAGCGGGATCCGGCCAGCCTGCCGTGGCGGGCGTTGGGGGTGGATGTGGTACTGGACTGCACCGGGGTATTTGGCTCGCGGGCCGATGCCGAACGCCATCTGGCAGCGGGGGCGGGCAAGGTGCTTTTCTCCCATCCGGCGGATGCGGATGTGGATGCGACCATCGTCTACGGGGTGAACCATCAGGTGCTGACGGGGCGGGAGCGGATCGTCTCCAACGCCTCCTGTACCACCAACTGCGTGGTGCCCGTCATAGAAACATTGCATCGAGAGTTCGAGATAAATTGTGGTACTATTACGACAATTCATTCGGCCATGCATGATCAGCAAGTCATCGATGCCTACCACAGTGACTTGCGTCGAACCCGTGCTGCCAGCCAGTCCATCATCCCGGTTGACACCAAGCTGGCAAAGGGGTTGGAGCGAATCCTCCCCCACTTCGCCGGCAAGTTCGAGGCGATTGCGGTACGGGTGCCGACCATCAACGTAACGGCAATGGATCTCAGTATTACTGTTCGTAAAAAAGTGACGGTTACTGACGTAAATCAAGCTCTGCAACGGGCATCCAGAGGTACATTAAGCGGTATTCTGGATTACACGGAAGAGCCATTGGTCTCCGTAGACTTTAATCATGATGCGCACTCCTGCATCATTGATGGTACCCAGACCCGGGTCAGCGATGCCAACCTCGTCAAGATGTTGATGTGGTGCGATAACGAATGGGGCTTCGCCAACCGTATGCTGGATACCACCCGGGCCATGATGGCCGCAGGCTGAGAGTCTGCACCGGGCACAAGGTTACTGTTTTTAACATTACCTGAAAATATAGAGGACTGAATATGTCTGTTATCAAGATGACCGACCTGGATCTGGCGGGTAAACGCGTGCTGATCCGTGCTGACCTGAACGTGCCGGTAAAAGACGGCAAGGTCACTTCCGACGCACGTATCGTGGCGACGCTGCCGACCATCAAACTGGCTCTGGAAAAGGGCGCCAAGCTGATGATCACCTCCCACCTGGGTCGTCCGACCGAGGGTGAATACAACGAAGAGTTCTCCCTGGCTCCGGTAGTCAACTATCTGAAAGACGCACTGTCCTGCCCGGTCCGCCTGGCCAAGGATTACCTGGATGGCGTAGACGTCGCTGCCGGTGAGCTGGTTGTGCTGGAAAACTGCCGTTTCAACAAAGGCGAGAAGAAGAACACCGAAGAGCTGGCCAAAAAATACGCCGCCCTGTGTGACGTCTTTGTAATGGATGCATTCGGTACTGCTCACCGCGCCGAAGGTTCTACCTACGGTGTGGCTCAATTTGCCCCGATCGCCTGTGCTGGTCCGCTGCTGGCCGGTGAGCTGGAAGCCTTGGGCAAAGCCATGCTCAAGCCCGAGCGTCCGATGGTTGCCATCGTGGGCGGCTCCAAGGTCTCCACCAAGCTGACTGTGCTGGAGTCCCTCTCCAAGATCGCAGACCAGCTGGTGGTCGGTGGTGGCATCGCCAACACCTTCATCGCTGCTGCCGGTCACAACGTCGGCAAGTCCCTGTGTGAACACGACCTGCTCGACACCGCCAAGAAACTGGCCGCCGAGACCAACATTCCGGTCACCACCGACGTGGTCGTGGGTACCGAGTTCTCCGAGTCTACTCCGGCCACCATCAAGTCCGTCTCCGACGTGACCGACGGCGACATGATCTTCGACATCGGCCCTGACTCTGCCAAGGCCCTGGCCGACATCATCATGAACGCCAAGACCATTTTGTGGAATGGCCCGGTTGGCGTGTTCGAGTTCGACCAGTTCTCCGCAGGCACCAAGGTGATTGCCGAAGCCATCGCTGCTTCTCCGGCTTTCTCCATCGCTGGCGGTGGTGACACCCTGGCCGCCATCGACAAGTTTGGCATCGCCGACAAAGTCTCCTACATCTCCACTGGCGGCGGCGCCTTCCTGGAGTTTGTAGAAGGCAAGGTACTGCCGGCTGTTGCGATGCTTGAACAGCGCGCCAAAGCCTAATTGACCCGAGACGGGGGGCAAAAGCCTCCCGTTTCGTTTATCATGTGGCCGCTGTGCCGGTTCATGATGAACCCCCCATTTTTTATTAACGGCATACGAGAACAGGACGATTAAACATGTCTAAGAAAATTTTCGACTTCGTAAAACCCGGCGTGATCACTGGTGATGACGTTCAGAAAGTATTCGCCATCGCCAAAGAGAACGGCTTCGCTCTGCCGGCCGTCAACTGCGTTGGTACCGACTCCGTTAACGCCGTGCTGGAAGCTGCTGCCAAGGTCAAGGCGCCGGTTATCGTTCAGTTCTCCAACGGTGGTGCCGTATTCACCGCCGGCAAGGGTCTGAAGATGGAAGGTCATAAGGCTGCCATCATCGGTGCCATCTCCGGTGCCAAGCACGTTCACGCCGTTGCCGAAGCCTATGGCATTCCGGTTATCCTGCACACCGACCACGCTGCCAAGAAGTTGCTGCCGTGGATCGACGGTCTGCTGGACGCGGGCGAGAAGCACTTTGCTGAAACCGGCAAGCCGCTGTTCTCCTCCCACATGCTGGATCTGTCCGAAGAGTCTCTGGAAGAGAACATCGACATCTGCTGCGAGTACCTGACCCGCATGGCCAAGATGAACATGACTCTGGAGCTGGAACTGGGTTGCACCGGTGGCGAAGAAGATGGCGTGGACAACAGCCACCTGGATCAATCTTCCCTGTACACCCAGCCGGAAGATGTTGCTTACGCTTACGAGCGTCTGTCCAAGATCAGCCCGCGTTTCACCATCGCTGCCTCCTTCGGTAACGTACACGGTGTATACAAGCCGGGTAACGTCAAGCTGACCCCGTCCATCCTGGACGCTTCCCAGAAGCACGTTTCCGAGAAGTTTGGTCTGCCTGCCAAGTCTCTGGACTTCGTATTCCACGGTGGTTCAGGTTCCACTCTGGAAGAGATCCGCGAGTCCATCTCCTACGGCGTCGTGAAGATGAACATCGACACCGACACCCAGTGGGCAACCTGGGAAGGCGTGCTGAAGTTCTACCAGAAGAACGAAGCTTACCTGCAAGGCCAGCTGGGCAACCCGGAAGGCGCTGACAAGCCGAACAAGAAGTTCTACGATCCGCGCGTATGGCTGCGTGAAGGTCAGACTGCCATGATCGCTCGTCTGGAGAAAGCCTTCTCCGACCTGAACGCCATCAACGTACTGTAATTCGTTACCGTATCTTGATTGCTTGCAAAGGCGCCCCTCGGGGCGCCTTTCGTGTTTGTAAGGGTCCTGATTGCAGCAGATACCTCCTTTCCTGTGTCTGTTGTATCTGGGGGAATGGGCCTCTCGATGGCCTGCCTCAAACCGAGAATGCAGTAAACGGTGTCCTTTGGTACGCCTTTTCCATTTCTGTGATCCACGGAGGCTAGATTGGGGGTAGGGGGCTGGGTATTATCGAGGGCAGGTCGGGCTACCAAGGCAGGATGCTGAGTATGCAGGCAGGAAAGCACAACGGACATCAGGAGCACGTCGCCTCCTATTACGCGGCCACCCGCAACGACAATCAACAGTGGCCCGAGCTCAGCGGTGAGCTCAATGCCGACGTCTGCATCATAGGTGGCGGCTTCACCGGCCTCAACACCGCTATCAACCTGGCACAGGCGGGCTACAAGGTGGTCCTGCTGGAGGCGAACCGCATCGGCTGGGGGGCGTCTGGCCGCAACGGCGGTCAGCTCATTCGTGGCATCGGCCACGACACCGGCCAATTTGCCCGCTGGATCGGCGAGCAGGGGGTGCGCGAGCTGGATCTGATGGGGCTGGAGGCGGTACAGCTGGTGCGAGAGCGCATCGAGCACTTCAACATCGACTGCGACCTCACCTGGGGCTACTGCGATCTGGCAACCCGCCAGCGTCATCTGGCCGGGTTTGAAGAGGAGGCGGCGCATCTGTCTGGCCTTGGCTATCAGCACGAGATCACGCTGGTGCCACGGGAGGAGATCCACACAGTGGTCGGGTCTGATCGCTATATCGGCGGCATGATCGACATGGGCTCTGGCCACCTGCATCCCCTCAATCTGGCGCTGGGTGAGGCGCGTGCCGCTGCCAGCCTCGGGGTCTCCCTGTTTGAACACTCCAGAGTGACCCATATCGATTACGGCAAACGGGTCGAGGTGACCACAGCTCACGGTCGGGTCACTGCCGATTATCTGGTTATCGGTTGCAACGCCTACCTCAATGACCTCAATCCCGAACTGGGGGGCCGGGTGCTGCCAGCCGGCTCCTATATTCTCGCCACTGAAGTGCTGGAAAAACGGCTGCGCCAACGTCTGCTGCCGCAAAACATGGCGGTATGCGATCAAAACGTGGCGCTCGACTACTATCGTCTCTCTGCCGACGGGCGCCTGCTGTTTGGCGGTGCCTGCAACTACTCAGGAAGGGATCCCAAGGATATCAAGGCGTTCATGTTGCCCAAGCTGCTGCGGGTCTTCCCCGAGCTGGCCGGTACCGCCATTGAGTTTCAATGGGGCGGCATGATAGGGATCGGCGCTAACCGGCTGCCGCAGATTGGCCGCTTGAAGGAATATCCCAACGTGCTCTACGCCCAGGCCTATTCTGGTCACGGTCTTAACGCGACCCATATGGCGGGCAAGCTGGTGGCCGAGGCGATCAAAGGGGAGAGCCGGGGTTTCGATCTCTTTGCCAGCGTGCCCCACATGACCTTCCCGGGCGGCCCGGCGCTGCGCTCCCCGCTGTTGGCACTGGGGATGTTGTGGCACCGGATGAAGGATCTGCTGTAAGGGGCGAGAAAAACAGCTTAAGAGACGCAGCCTTGGCCGGTGGATAGGTGTTTAGTGAGCGGGCTCAGCCAGGCGCCAGCCCTGTTCGGTTTTCATCATCCAGACGTCGGTCTGCTGGGGCAGTACCTGGCCCGCGTCGAACTCGCCGTATTTGCGCTCCAGCTCCATCAGCCCCATCTCCTGCTGGAAGGGGCCGACCCTGTCATAGACCAGGTCCTCGTCGTGCTGCACCCGCAACTGATCCAGCCCTTGCTTGAAATGGAGCTGGTAGCTCACCTTGATCAGATAGACCCCCTCCATCCGCTCTTCTTTGCCGAGAATGGCAAAGTCACTGATCTCGAACAGATTGTCGTCTGTTTCAGACTGGAGTTTGGCGGTCACCTGGGTCTGGATCGCCTCTTCACCGGGACCTGCGTAACAACCAGATAGCCAGAGGGCCAGCAGGGGTATGAACCACTTTTTCATCAAAACTCCGGACGAATGAGACGGGAGGGGCAAATTTTGCCACGCTGCCGATCATATACAAG
>NZ_CAWNYS010000101.1:0-2387 GCF_963878295.1 Aeromonas sp. HMWF014
CTCGTCGGTCACGGCGCGTTGCTCCTCGGCGGCACTGGAGATCTGGGTGGCCATGTCGGAGATCTGGTTGATGGAGGCGGTGATCTGCTCCAGCGCCTGAGTCGCATCGTTCGCATCTTCTACGCTGTTCTGGGCCAGCAGCTGGCCTTCGTGCATGGTGCTGACCGCGCCCTGGGTGTTGCGTTGCAGTGTCTCTATCATGCTGCGGATCTCGACGGTGGAGCTGTGGGTACGCTGTGACAGCACCCGCACCTCGTCGGCCACCACGGCAAAGCCACGGCCCTGTTCACCGGCCCGCGCCGCCTCGATGGCGGCGTTCAGCGCCAGCAGGTTGGTCTGCTCGGCTATGCCTTGAATGGTGGAGAGTATGGTGTTGATCTCCTGCGCGTTCTTCTCCAGTTCCTGAATGATGCCGGAAGCCTGTTTGACCTGGGTGGCGAGATCCGTGATGGAACGCTGGTTGCGGGCGATGACCTGCTTGCCATGATCACAGCTGCCGGCGGAGCTACGGGCCGCATCAGCGGTCTGCTCTGCGTTGCTGGCCACTTCCACTGCGGTGGCGGACATCTCGTGCACTGCGGTGGCGATCTGGGAGATCTCGTTCTGTTGACGTGCCAAGCCCTGGCTGGATTTCTCCGCCATGTTGTGGGAGGAGTTGGCCTGCTGGTTCAGCTGGCTGGAAGAGTTGGAGATATCCTGCACCATCACGTGGATGCGATCGATGAAGGTGTTGAGGTGCTTGGCTACAATCCCCACCTCATCTTCACGCTCGATCTTGACACGACGAGTCAGGTCACCGTTGCCGCGAGAGAGGTCGGCGATGGCCTCCCCCAGGGTTTTCAGCGGGGCCAGGGAGCTGTTGATGGCCACATAGGAGAAGCCGGCCACGATGAGAATGGTCAGCAGGCCTTGCAGCAGGGCGGAGGTGACCATGCGTGACACGGACTGATAAGCAACCGCCTCATCCACCACTATGCCGAAATACCAGTTGGTATTGGGGATCTCGGTCAGGTCGAACACGCTTGGCTTACCGCTGATCTCCATCTCGGAGATGGTGTTGTCATGGGCCAGCTCGTTGACCTTGGCGGCGGTCAGAAGAGGGGAGAGGGAGGTGGCCTGTTTGAGGGTCAGCCCCTTGTCCGGGTGAGCAATGATGGTGCCATTACTGTCCATCAGGAGGGCGTAGGTACCCTCCGAGCTGATGGCCAGTACATCGCGTATCAGCGCATCGATGGAGACGTCACCGGCGATCACCCCCTGGGTATTGCCGCGGGTGAAGGGCTCGGCGATGGTGATGATGAGTTGACCCGTGGTGATGTCAGCATAGGGGGCTGTCACCACCATCTTGCCTGCCGCGATGGCATCCCTGTACCAGGGGCGTTGACGGGGGTCATAGCCGGCCGGCAAATTGGTCGGCCTGCTCTGGATCATCTTGCCATCTTTCGTGCCCACATAGATGAGATTGAAATTGCCGGCGTTCATGGCCTGGGCCAGATGGCTGACAGGTTCATCTTCCTTGGTGAAGGCATCCTTGGTGGCGGTGACTATGCTCATCCGGGCGTCCAGCCAGCGGGAGATGCCTTTCACATTGGCAGCCGAGCTGTCGTTGATAAAACTCCAGATCAGTCGTTGGGTTTCGTTTCTCAGTTGGGTGGTGTTGTACCAGACCTGCAGGCCTGTGATGACCAGGATAATGACCCCGATGGCGAGGACAAGCTTGTTCTTGATGGATAAGTTCATATTTACATCCTTGTGAGCGTCAGTCTGCGATGTGTTGTTTTATTGTTATGAGCCAACTGTTATCGGCCAAAGTAGAACTTTTTGTATCCCGGTACGTGCGATAAATGTATAGCCTAAGTCAGCGTTTATCGGTCACCTGCTGAAATAAGGCGTCCGATCAGGCTGGCGGAAGGAAGCGATCTGGCCGGTTGGTAAATATCCCGTCCACCCCCATGGCGACCAGTGCAGCAAGATCGGCAGTATGATCGACCGTATAGACCAGTACCTTTAATCCCCGTCGATGGGCATCCATGACCAGTGCTGCGTCGACAAAGTCCACGTCGCAGTTGAGCGACCAGGCTCCGAGCTCGGCAGCAAACTCGGCCAGGGTGAATGGAATCGTGGCGGTCAGTGCCCCAAGCCGGATCTCGGGTCGCAAGGCGGCAAAACGAGCCAGTTCCGGGTGGTGGAAGGAGGAGACGACCCAGTGCGCTGGCGTGAAGCCCAGCTGTGCCTCGGCGCGGCGGGTCAGCACGGCCACCTCGTCGGCTGTGTGCACCCCTTTCAGCTCGATATGCAGCTCGGCGCGACCGGCAATGGCTTCCATCACCTGCCACAGGGTAGGGATAGGCTCTCCTTCTCCTGCATCAAGTCCTGCCAGATAGGCA
>NZ_CAWNYS010000102.1:0-2904 GCF_963878295.1 Aeromonas sp. HMWF014
AACTCTCAGAACTCTCAGAACTCTCAGAACTCTCAGAACTCTCAGAACTCGCAGAAATATCAGTACTCTGATCACTCTGCGGGTAGGCGGTGACAGCTTCTAGCTCTTCGAGAAGGTGAGTGAATGGATCCGTAAAGATCATTGGTGGAAAGCAATCTAGCTTCTGAGCCAATTCGATCAAAAATAAATCAGCCCCATCAGCACAGCGCATATAGTGCGCTAAGCTTGTTTGTAAAATAGAATCAGCAATATGTGCAGGGGCTTGCTCTGCCATATCGACCCAAAACAGTCGATGCTGGCCAGAAAAATGATCTTTAATCTGTGGAAAGAAAGCATCCGCTAACCCACTGTAGCCAATAAATAATGCTGGTGATTCATTCAGTGTCGCACAAACGAATTGGCTTAATTGTGTTGCATGTTCGGCTGTTTCTTTATCAGAGTTAAGCTGTGCAAAGCCGTGGCTCTGTCCATGTAGATGCACAACCGCTGGATTATCAATCAGATGATAGAGGTTTAAGTTGGCAGCAGTGAAATCGTAAGTAGCGGGGTACAAACCTAATAATCCACAGCTACGCGCCAATAGATTATCGAAATTAAAAGTTAGAACGCGGCCTATATACCCTTCCCGCAGTAAACACGCCAATGCAATATGTGCCCAGTTGATCTTCGCCTCGTCAATATAGGTTTTAAGAAACTGTCTACGATCATCACGACCAATTTGTGCCATGCATTTTCCATAGTCTTCGCGATCCGCCCCCACTAGCAACTTTAGCTCAGCTTTGAAATTTTTATGCATATCTTCGATTAGTTTTTTTGCCAGTGGAATTCCCGCTGTGAAGGAGCAACCTGCACCAGTAAAAAATACAAAAGGCTTATTTTTATCCTTAGCTTTACGCATAAATTCAGATAAATCAGAAATATCATACTGTAGTGATACTTTATCCATTTTTCTCAAACCTTGTTTTAGCTCTGCGCTATCATATAGCGGATATCCTACAGACTAGAACGCCCATCTTTTGTATGTTGGCTATGACTAGTTTTGCCCATCTCGTATGTTGGGCTAAAAATCGTAGGTTGGTGCTGAACGAAGTGAAGCCCAACGTTTACCGCGAATATATCTGAAAATCTGTTTTACGGTTCTGCCACATCCTTGTTTGTCCGGATCTTGTTGGCGAAATAATACTCGCCTGTTGGGCTTCGCTACGCTCAGCGCCAACCTACAAAAACCACGCTACCGCCCCTGAGTTTCAGCCCCCAGTTTGCTGCTGTTAACCTGCGAGATAGCAACAATCGCTTTCATGGCGTTCTTCCGAGAGGTTGATTGTCATTCGGGTATCTTAAGGGGGAGGGTGGTGCGTTGAGAAGCGGGTTTTGGCGGGAATCTGTGTTGGATCAATAAATTAGTCATCGGTTGTGCTTTGGGTGAGCAACTCATTTGGCAGGGAATGCAAAGCCGCCCTCACCCTGACCCTCTCCCGGAGGGAGAGGGATCAACACGCGCAGAGCTGCAAGCGGGTGCAAGCGAGATAAAAAGAAAGGGAGTCGGTCAGGCTCCCTTTCGCGTGGTTCTGGTGTGGCTATGCGAACTGGCAACTCAGGGTCACAGACAGCTGACCCCATACCCGGCCTTATCTATTGGTCGCGGCCTTCATCCCTTCCACAAACTCTTTCAGGCGAGTGAGCATATGCTCCGGGTTCTGGTGGTGGGTCTCGATGATCTTCACCACGGCCGAACCCGAGATGGCACCGGCGGCGCCAGCGGCTATCGCTTCACGTACTTGCGCCGGTTCGCTGATGCCAAAGCCGAGCAGGGCGGGGGGGGCGTTGAACTCGCGCAGGGTATTGATCAGGCCATCTACCGGCATGCCGGCCTTGGTCTCGGCACCGGTGACGCCAGCGCGGCTCACCAGATAGGTGTAACCACTGCCCAGCTCCGCCACCTGTTTCAGGGTCTCGGCATCGCCATTGGGTGGGGCGATAAAGATGCTGTCGATGCCGAACTTGTCGGCGGCTGCCTTGTAGGGGGCGCACATCTGCACCGGCACGTCGGCGACCAGCACCGAATCCACGCCCGCCTGCTGGCACTTCTCATAAAAACCGTCGATCTGGCGCACATAAACCAGATTCGCATAGACCAAGAGGCCAATGGGCAGCTGCGGGTACTTGGCGCGGATGCGGCCAAGCAGCTCGAAGCAGTCGTCCGGGGTGGTGTGGCTCTCGAAGGCGCGCAGGGCGGCGCCCTGAATGGTGGGGCCATCCGCCACCGGATCGGAGAAGGGAATGCCGAGTTCGAGGGCATCGGCGCCCCCTGCGACCAGCGCATCAACGATGGCCAGGGAGAGTTCGGGGGTGGGGTCACCCAGCATCACGAACGGTACAAAGGCGCCCTGATTGACCGCATCCAGACGGGAGAAGAGTTGTGCGTAACGGTTCATGACAAGGTTCCTTCTTTCTCAAAGCTTTCTGTTTCCAAGATATCGGCAACGGTGAAGATATCTTTGTCGCCACGGCCGGAGAGGTTGACGATCAGCACCTGCTCTTTCTCCGGTTCACTGCGGGCCATCTTGAGGGCGTGGGCCAGCGCGTGGGAGGACTCCAGCGCCGGGATAATGCCTTCGGATTTGGCCAGCTCCTGGAAGGCGTCCAGCGCCTCCCGGTCTGTGATGGAGACATATTCGGCGCGGCCGATGGAGGCCAGATGGGCGTGCTGCGGGCCGACGGAGGGGAAGTCGAGCCCTGCCGAGACGGAGTAGGACTCCTGAATTTGCCCCTGCTTGTCTTGCATCAGGTAGGAGTGCATGCCAAAGAAGACCCCCTTGCTGCCGTGACCCAGCGGCGCACCGTGCTCGCCGCTCTCGATGCCGTGACCGCCCGGCTCGACCCCGATCAGACGCACCTCTTTGT
>NZ_CAWNYS010000102.1:2914-4111 GCF_963878295.1 Aeromonas sp. HMWF014
GTTAGAACCGCCGCCGACGCAGGCAATCACCGCATCGGGCAGCCGCTCCTCTTTCTTGAAGCACTGGGCCTTGGCTTCTTCGCCGATCATTTTCTGGAACTCCCGCACGATAGTGGGGAAGGGGTGCGGACCGGCAGCAGTGCCCAGCAGGTAGTGGGCGGAGTCGTAGTTGGCAGCCCAGTCACGCAGCGCCTCGTTGCAGGCATCTTTCAGGGTGCTGGAGCCGGAGTGCACCGGAATGACGGTGGCGCCCATCAGTTTCATGCGAAAGACGTTGGGCTTCTGGCGCTCGCAATCCTTGGCACCCATATAGACCCGGCACTTGAGGCCGAGCAGGGCGCAGGCCAGTGCGGTGGCGACGCCGTGTTGGCCAGCGCCGGTCTCGGCGATGATCTCGGTTTTGCCCATCCGCTTGGCCAGCAGCGCCTGACCCAGCACCTGGTTGGTCTTGTGGGCGCCGCCGTGCAGCAGGTCTTCACGCTTCAGATAGAGGCGGGTCCTGGTGCCCTTGGTCAAATTGCGGGTCAGGGTGAGCGGGGTCGGGCGACCGGCATACTCGGTCAGCAGCTCCTGAAATTCGGCGATAAAGGCCGGGTCTTCCTGGGCATCGACGAAAGCTTTTTCCAGCTGAAGCAGGGCGGGGATCAGGATTTGGGGCACGTACATGCCACCAAATTCACCAAAAAACGGGTTGAGCAGGGTCATGGTTTCTTCCTTATACCTTGAGTCAAAAACGGAACATCAAAAATGATACAGAGATCCAGTGGCCGCCTTAGAGCGCGCGCAGGGCGGCGAAGGCGGCGGCGAGTTTGTGGCCATCTTTCTGGCCCGGGGCACTCTCTACCCCGGAGTTGAAATCAAGGCCGAGGCAGCCGACCTCTGCCGCCTGCAGGGCGTTGTCGGGATTTAGCCCGCCTGCCAGCATCAGTTTGCTCTTGTCGAGCGTGGCCAGCAGGCGCCAGTCGAACGCCTGACCGGTGCCGCCGCTCTGGCTGCCCACTTTTGTATCCAGCAGCAGGCGATCCGCCGGATAGTCGAGGGCGGGCAGTGGCTTGCCGCTTGTGATTCCAACGGCTTTCCAGATCTGGCAGCCCGCCGGCAGCAGCGCGCGCAGTCCCTCGATATAGGCGGCATCTTCATCCCCGTGCAGCTGCACCGCGGCGAGCCCTAGCGCTTCCACCGTCTGGACTATGGTGG
>NZ_CAWNYS010000103.1:0-2618 GCF_963878295.1 Aeromonas sp. HMWF014
CAAGGGGGCACCCTGGGGGAATCTGGCCGGGCTCGATCCCTGGCTGCTGCTCGGCGGCGTGCTGGGGGCGCTGTTCGTTGCCATCAGCAGCTGGGCCATAGGCCGGGTTGGGGCCCTGGTCTGCGCCTTGCTCATCGTCGCGGGCCAGTTGGCGGGAGGCGTGTTGCTCGATGCCTTGGCCGGACGGCTGGAGGGGAGCGATCTGCTCGGCACCCTGCTGGTGCTGGCCGGTGCCGGACTGCAACGCTGGCAGGCGGGCAAGCCGCACCCCTGAACAGGCGCTGGCACCTGAAAAGCAGAACACCGGCACCAGGCCGGTGTTCTGGGATAGCAAGGTCGCGCCCCTGCTCGGGGCATCGTTGCCATAGGCAGCTTAGGCGTAGAAGGCCTCGACGGTGATCAGCATGGGGTTGCCATAGCGATCCTTGGCCTTGGGGGAGGGGATTTTCACCCAGCCTTCGCTGATGCAGTACTCCTCGACATTGTTGCGCTCCTTGCCGTTGAGGCGAATGCCGATCTCGTGCTCGAAGCAGGCAGCCACATGGTACGGGCTGCGCAGGTTGGCCGCCAGACGGTCGGGCAGTGCGGGTTTGTTGTCGCTCATCTCTCTAACCTAAGGCAGATAAATAGTGGGGCGGTAGGCAATGCCTATCAAAACTGAGACACCTACTTTTGTGTGCTGGCGATGCAGCAGCTTGCTCAGAAAGGTGGGTGTCCTCACTTTTCATGAGTCTGTATCGGTGCTGCTGTTTAAGGAGTCGGCATGGCACAACCGGCTCAAGGGGGGCGTGACAGGCCGGACAGCCATTGCAGACGGGGTGGTTCCCGATATTAGCAGCTGTGATGCATCGTACTATGGGTGAGATCAGTGAACGGCTGGCGTGGGCTTCAGTTTGTTTGGCTAAAAACGCCTGGTTGACCAAGCAGAAAAAATCGATACAAAACAATACGTTGAAACGCATTTTAAATAATGCACTTTCTTAAGGTCCTGTGCATGAGCCGACTATACTAAAGGCCCAGTCAGCCTATGTGGCATAGTGCTGGTCGATAAGATTATCGCTATTCCAGTGGGGACGAACTGAATAACATCACACAACCCAACTAAACTGTAAATTCGCGAGGTGGTCCATGTTATATGTTGATATCCCAAGCCGTGAAGAGTTCTCCCGTTTATCTGATGTCCGCTCTGATGCCTGTATTTCCATCTACCTTGAAACGTCGCCGTTGCACCAAAAATTAGACGCCAGCCAAATTCAATTGGGCAACTTCATTAAAGAGGCATTGCAGCAGGTTGCGGAACAAGGTTTGGATAAACGCCGCTTGGCCCTGTTGGAGGAAGAACTTTATTCGGTGCTGGAAGATGAGGATTTTTGGGATCTGCATGCCCGCAGCCTGGCCATTTTAGCTACGCCGGACAGTATTACGACTTACCGTTTGGCAAACAAATTGCCCAACCAGCTTAAAGTCAGCGAGCGTTTTTACCTCAAACCTTTACTGCGGGCACTGACATTCCCGCATTCAGCTTATGTGCTGGCGTTGTCTGAAAATCAGGCGCGCCTGATCGAATTTTTTGCCGATGTACCGCCGGTGGAAGTTGCGGTGCAGAATATGCCGTCTCGCAAACATGATGCCATGGGGGAGGCTGCATTAAACGATCATCATCATGGTGCGGTTCACTATAAGGTACGTTTGGCGCAATACACCCGTAAAATAGACCAAGCCTTGCGGCCAATATTTGCGAGTCATGATTATCCGCTTATTTTGGTCACGACTGAGCCTTTATCCTCTATTTATCGTGCAACCAACTCGTTACCGAATCTTACCGATGAAACACTTTTCTGTAATGCCGAGCATTTGGGGGCATCTGAGCTGGTGACCCAGGTTCGTCCACTGTTGGAAAACTATTATCAGGCGCAGTTAAATGCTCTGAAATCACGCTTTGAAGCCCGCTCAGGCGAACGGCGGGTGACTCAGGACTTGTCCGATGCGGCTCGTGCGGCCACCTTTGGTGCCATCGATCTACTGCTGATTAATATCGACAGCAGTATCAATGGGACCATTGATAACGAAGGTTTGATCTCCTTCAGCGGCAGCGGTGATGAAGTCAGTTACAGCATTGTCGATGAGATTGCCAAACGGGCGATTGCTACCGGAGCAAGGGTATTGGCAGTGCGGAGCGAAGATCTACCATCCGGTGCCGATCTCAACGCAATATTACGTTATCCGGTGTAAAAACATCGCTAGTCTACAGTCCCGATAAGAGATTTTTATTAATTGCTGTTCTATCGGCCACAGACAAATAGAAAAGTCGGATAGACAAGCTATCCGACTTTGGCTCCTCCTGGGTACTACTGAATTTTTTAAAATCAATAATCAATGGCATAACGGATAATCGGACAGGTCATACAATGGCCACCGCGGTGCCCACGACCCAGTACACGAGAGGTAGATATTCCCTCCCTTCCATCTTGAAGAAGCTCTTCTTGGCGATGCCACCCAGTGATGCCGTCATCTCTTGGGTCATCTTGGCGGCCTTGCGTCTCTCGCGTATCGCCAGCCCCAGTGCGGCGGGATCCAGTTCTTTCGGGCCGGTTTGCCACTGAGCGTCTGTCATGGTT
>NZ_CAWNYS010000104.1:0-3237 GCF_963878295.1 Aeromonas sp. HMWF014
CCCGCCAGTCTACCGAGGAGATCCAGAGCACCATAGCCCAACTGCAACAGCGGGCCGTCACCGCAGCCAGCGCCATGGATGCCAGCCGCAAGCTGGCGGCGAGCAGCGTCAGCCAGTCGGAGAAGGCAGGGCAGGATCTCTCCCTCATCGTCAATCACATCCAGCACGTGAGCGATATGGCAACCCAGATAGCCACCGCCGCCGAACAGCAGAGCATGGTGGCCGAGGACATGAACCGCAACGTCAGCGGCATCAACGACTCGGCACTGGAGATGTCCCAGTCCGCCTCGCAACTGGCCCAGGAGAGCGAGCTGCTGGCCGGCCTCTCCCGCAGCCTGGACGAGCGACTGGCGGTGTTCAAACTCGGCAGCACCATAGACCGGCAACGGGCGCCCCTGCATCCGCAGACCGGTCAAACCGAACGTCCCCGCGTTCGTCACTGATCCGTCCGGCCCTGTCGTAATGCCCATCCCTGCCAGCCTCGCTGGCAGGTTTTTTTTATTGATAAAAAATGTCGTTTTTTTGCATCTTATCGAGATGATTCACGACATTCAGCAAGGTGAGTAGCTTAAATATACATTTAAGAACATCAAGTTAAGCATTTGCACCACGCCAAGGCGGTTAAGCTCAAACATTTATATTTAATTATTTAATCAAAACTAGTCATGATGGGATTGTCGTCAAACGAGACGGCGCGACCCTTTATGTAGTCATTTGGCAAACTGGTTGAAAGGCCAGGACGCAAAGCCTCCGGTCTAAAGACATGTCGTCCAGGATAGCGGGGTTGCCACACGCAGGTGTGTATCGGGGAACTCCCCTGCCAACTTGACTGCCCACATCTATCGAACAGAGGACTGTATGGCAGCAAAAATCCAACTCAATCATATCGCGACGGCGCTGGCACTGCTGGCCAGCGGGGGTGTGCTCGCCCACGGCTATATCAGCCAGCCGGAATCGCGCAACTATCTGTGCAAGACCGGTGGCAACAGCCAGTGTGGCGCGGTGCAGTGGGAGCCCCAGAGCGTGGAAGGCCCTTCCGGCTTCCCGCAATCCGGCCCTCAGGATGGTCAGATTGCCTCGGCGGGCAGTCCCAACTGGAGCGAACTCAACGCCCAGACCAGCGATCGCTGGGCCCGGCGGGAAGTGCAGGCCGGGCCCTTCGCCATCAGCTGGACCTTCACCGCCAACCACGTCACCCGCAACTGGCGTTACTACCTCACTAAACAGGACTGGAACCCGAACCAGTCGCTGACCCGCGCGGCCTTCGATCTCACCCCCTTCTGCGTGGTGGATGGCAACATGGTGCAGCCGCCCAAACAGGTCACTCACAGGTGCACCCTGCCAGAACGCACCGGCTATCAGCTGATCCTGGGGGTGTGGGAAGTGGGCGATACCAGCAACAGCTTCTACAACCTGATCGACGCCAACTTCAAGGGTGGCACCCAGCCACCACTGAGCTGGAGCCAGGGCGGCACCATCTACCCTTCCACCGATCTGGCGGCCGGTGACAGGGCCAGAGCCCTGATATTCGACGCCAATGGCGTACGCCCCGATCTGCAGGCCGAGCTGACCATCACCACCACGGAACAGGGCCAGAAAAACAACTGGGCCCATGCCCTGGCCAGCAAGATCAATACCGAGCAGAGCCAGATCCGCGCCGGTCAGCAGAACGCTAACGGCCAATTCAACCCTGTCTACGGCCAGAACCCCGTCTACCTCAAGGCAGGCAGCGCGCTGGAACGAGTCGAGATCCAGCTCGAACAGCTGGAGCCCCCGGTGGGCAACGACATCAGCGTGAGCGGTCTGGAGAGCGAATACCTGCTCGACAACGGCAGGCTGACCCTCGACTTCACCGTCACAGCACAAGGGGATCTGGCCGTCACCAACACCCTGTATGACCACGGAGGAGTGGCCAAGGGCCACTCCTCTGCCGACATCAAGGACAGCAGCCAGAGCTTCACCATGCCGCTCGCGGGACTCAGCGCCGGCCACCATCAGCTGGTGATCGAGGCCAGGCCGAAGGCGGGTGGCGAAGCCCTGCAGCAGACGCGGGATCTGATGCTCAAGGATCCGTCCGGTGGTGACTACCAGTTCACCTTCCCGGAAGGGCTCAAGTCCTACACCGACGGCACCAAGGTGCTGCAACCCAAGAACGGCAAGGTCTATCAGTGCAGGCCCTTCCCCGCCAGTGGCTGGTGCAGCCAGTGGTCAGCCAGCACCACCCAATATGAACCAGGCATCGGTACCCACTGGCAAGGCGCCTGGATTGCGCTGAATTGATCCAGCGCCAAGCCATAACGCCATCACGAAAACGGGGAGCCACTGGCTCCCCGTTGTGTATGGTGTGACAAGCCTCAGATCTGGAAGTCGAGGGCCGGCTCGCCGCCCATGGCGCGAGCCTGAATGTCCGCCAGCGCCAGCTCGGGATTGCAGAGCTGGATGAACTGCCAGGCGAAGTTGTGCTGGAACTGCCCCTGCTTGAGACCAATCCAGGCGGTGTGCGGCGCAAACAGCCGACTGCCGTCGAGCTGTACCAACCCCTTGTCACGCTGGGTGTCGAACGCCATGTCCGCCAGTATGCCGACCCCCATCTCCAGTTCGACATAGGTCTTGATGACGTCGGAATCCTGGGCGGTCAGCAGGATCTGCGGCGCAATCCCCGCCTCGGCAAACGCCTCATCCACCCGCGCCCGTCCGGTCAGCCCGGCCTGATAGGTGATGATGGGCCAGTTCGCCAGTGCCGCCAGTGTCAGCTCCCGCTCGGCGGTGAGGGGGTGCTGCTCGGGCACCACGATATTGTGGTGCCAGCGGTAATAGGGAAACGCCACCACACCTTCGCTCTTGTCGAGCTGCTCGCTGCTGATGCCTATGTCCACCTCGCCAGCCTGCACCAGCCGCACTATCTCCTCCGGGCTGCCCTGGTGCAGCTCCAGCTGCACCAGCGGAAACTGCTCGCGAAAGGCCTTCACCACCCGTGGCAGGGCGTAGCGTGCCTGGGTGTGAGTGGTCGCCACCAGCAACCGGCCCGATTCGCGATTGGCAAAGGTACTGGCCAGTTTGCGGATGTTGTTGGCGTCGTTGAGGATGCGCTCGGCGATCACCAGCAACTCCTTGCCCGGCTCCGTCATGCCGAGCAGCCGCTTGCCATAGCGAATAAACAGCTCTATTCCCAGCTCCTCCTCCAGCTCGCGGATATGGCGGCTGACCCCGGACTGGGAAGTGAACAGGGCATTGGCG
>NZ_CAWNYS010000105.1:0-4005 GCF_963878295.1 Aeromonas sp. HMWF014
GGCCATACTTGGTGACCGACAGGAAATGGTGCGGCGCGCTGGCGGCGCCGATGGCATCAATGGCCACCTTGATGGTGCCATCCGTGCCGTTCTTGAAGCCCACCGGGCAAGAAAGACCGGAGGCCAGCTCACGGTGCACCTGGGATTCGGTGGTACGGGCACCGATGGCCCCCCAGCTCATCAGATCCGCCACGTATTGCGGGGTGATCATGTCGAGGAACTCGGAGGCGGTCGGCAGCCCCATGTCATTGAGATCCAGCAGCAGCTTGCGACCGATGCGCAGACCGTCGTTGATCTGGCAGCTGTTGTTGAGGTAGGGGTCATTGATCAGCCCCTTCCAGCCGACCGTGGTGCGTGGCTTCTCGAAGTAGACCCGCATCACGATTTCCAGCTGCCCCTTGAGCTCGTCACGCAAGGTCTTGAGGCGCTTGCCATATTCCAGCGCAGCTACGGGGTCGTGGATGGAGCAGGGACCGATCACCACCAGCAGGCGCTGATCGTCACCGGCCAGGATCCGGTGAATGGCCTGGCGGGATTCGAACACGGTAGATGAGGCGGTCTCGGTGGCCGGAAACTTCTCAAGCACCGCAACCGGGGGTAATAACTCTTTGATTTCACTGATACGAACGTCGTCGGTTTGATGCTGCATGACAAGACTTCCTGCTAGATGACTGCGATAAAGAAACCTCAATCTAGCCCGCAGTCGGGACGGTGTAAATAGAAAATTACATTATCTCATCAGGAATTTTCAGATCGTGTCTTGCAAGTTTGCATATTACTGCTAGCGCTCAGGAGCAAGTGTGCTGAGCAGAGCAACAATGGGACAGTCACAAGCGGGGCAGATATGAAAAGGCCCGCACCAAGGCGGGCCCAACAGGGTCACATGGCCTGACTGACGCTGGCCAATTTGTCGAAGTAGTCCGGGAAGGTCTTGGAAGTACAGCCCGGATCATTGATGGTGACGGCGGTATCTGACAGCGCCACCAGCGAGAAGCACATGGCGATACGGTGATCGTTGTAGGTGTCGATCTCGGCGTGCTTGAGCTGGGTCGGCGGGGTCACTGTGATGAAGTCATGTCCCTCCTCCACCTCCACACCCAGCTTGCGCAGCTCGGTCGCCATGGCGTGCAGACGATCGGTCTCCTTCACCCGCCAGTTGTAGATATTGCGAATGGAGGTGGGTCCCTCGGCAAACAGCGCGGCAACGGCGATGGTCATGGCCGCATCGGGAATATGGTTCATGTCCATATCCACCCCGTGCAGCGGTGCCTGCTCCGCCTCAATGAAGTCGTCGCCCCAGGTGATGCGCGCGCCCATCTTCTCCAGCACGTCGGCGAAGTGAATGTCGCCCTGAATGCTGTGCTTGCCGATGCCCGTCACGCGCACCTTGCCCTTGATGGCGCCGGCCGCAAGGAAGTAGGAAGCGCTGGAGGCATCCCCTTCCACCAGGAAATCGCCCGGGCTGATGTAGGTCTGGTTGCCCTTGATGTAGAACAGCTTGTAGTTGTCGTGCTCAATCACCACCCCGAACTGCTTCATGATGTGCAGGGTGATGTCGATGTAGGGCTTGGAGACCAGCTCCCCCTTGATGTGGATGCGGGTGTCACCGGCCGCCATGGGCGCCGCCATCAAAAACGCCGTCAAAAACTGGCTGGAAACGGAGCCGTCGACGTGCACGTCACCGCCCCACAAGCCCTTGGCGTCCACCACCAGCGGTGGGTAGCCGTCTTTTTTCAGATACTGGATATGGGCACCCGCTTCGCGCAGGGCATCCACCAGATGGCCGATGGGGCGCTCTTCCATGCGCGGCTCGCCGCCCAGGGTGTATTCGCCGGAGCCGAGACACAGTGCGGCGCAGAGCGGACGCATCGCGGTGCCAGCGTTGCCGAGGAACAGATTGACTGGTTCCTTCACCGCGAAGCTGCGGCCCAGACCGTGCACAGTGCACGCTGTCTTGTCGGCGGAGAGCTTGTACTTGACCCCGAGCTGGGTCAGTGCCGCCAGCATGTGACGTATGTCATCGCTGTCGAGCAGGTTGGTCAGCCGGGTAGTGCCGCGGGCCAGGGCCGCCAGCAGCAGGGCCCGGTTAGACACGCTCTTGGAGCCGGGCAGATTGACCTCACCGGCCACACGAGAAATGGGTTCCAAACGCAACGAATTCATAAACTTCCTGTACTGTCTCAAATAATTCACCTGACCGGACGTTAGCAGCCCGCGCCTTGCTCGGCAAGACCGCCCACTGCACAAAAGTGGGCCAGACTCGCGGTCGATCAGGATCCACTGAAAAAACAGACGCCGGGGAGTCCCCGGCGTCTGTCATGGGGGAAAAACGCCTCAGCCGTGACGTTTGGCAAAGCCATCCATAAAGCTCACCAGGGCCTTGACCCCTTCCAGCGGCATGGCGTTGTAGAGGCTGGCTCGCATGCCACCGACGATACGGTGCCCTTTCAGTGCCAACAAACCGGCCGCTTCCGACTCGGCCAGGAACTGCTTGTCCAGGGCATCGTTCTTGAGCTGGAACGGGATATTCATGCGGGAGCGGCAGCTGATATCCACCTTGTTGCCATAGAAGCTGGACTGGTCGAGATAGCCGTAGAGGAAATCGGCTTTTTCCTTGTTGCGCGCCTCCATCGCCTCGAGCCCGCCCTGTTCTTTCAGCCACTCGAACACCAGACCGGCCAGATACCAGGCGTAGGTGGGCGGCGTGTTGAACATGGAGTCGTGCTTGGCGGTGAGCTGGTAGTCAAAAATCGAGGGCACGTCGGCTCTCGCCTGGTTCAGCAGGTCGTCACGTACGATGGCGATAGCCAGCCCTGACGGGCCTATGTTCTTCTGGGCACCGGCGTAGATAACACCAAAACGGCTCACATCCATGGGACGGGAGAGAATGGTGGAGGAGAGATCCGCCACCAATGGCACATCGCCGGTGGCCGGGATGTCAAACATCTCTATGCCATCGATGGTTTCGTTCGGGCAGTAGTGTATAAAGGCCGCATCGGCGCGAAACGCCGGGGTCGGCAGCAGGTGGGAGATCCCCTGCGCATTCTTGGCAACCCCCGGGAAGGTCTGGATGTCACCGTACTTGTGGGCTTCATCCACGGCGCTCTGGGCCCAGACACCGGTCAGCAGATAATCGGCCTTTTTGTTGGCGCCACCCAGCAGGTTCATGGGCACGGCGGAAAACTGGCCACGACCACCACCGTGCATGAAGAGCACCTTGTAGTTGTCCGGCACCGCCAGCAAGTCGCGCAGGTCAGCTTCGGCCTTCTCGGCGACCGCCATATAGGGCTTGCCGCGATGGGAGAGCTCCATGACCGAGGCTCCCAGCCCCTGAAAATTACAAAATTCGCGCTGGGCGCGCTCCATGACTTCAACCGGCAACATGGCGGGGCCGGCGCAGAAGTTGTAAATCTGTTTGCTCATGACGCTTTCCGTGAGTGGATGAGAGTAATCGATGACGTGTCTGGTTTTACACAAGAGCCGCCCCAGGATCAAAGGCTTTTTGGGCGCTGGCTCAAGCTTTTATTACCCGGCTCAAGTCGGGCTGCCATCGAAAAAGCCCTGAACAGGTCAGGGCTTGCAGGGAACATGCATGGAAATGGGGGGCAGACCGCATCAATGGCTGGTAAGGCCTCTTTTCAACAAATTCACAGCTTGGCGGTGAGCTCGGGCAGCAGGGTGAACAGATCCCCCACCAGACCGTAGTCAGCCACCTGAAAGATGGGGGCCTCGCTGTCCTTGTTGATGGCCACTATCACCTTCGACTCTTTCATTCCCGCCAGATGCTGAATGGCCCCCGAAATGCCAACCGCGATATAGAGTTCAGGCGCGACCACCTTGCCGGTCTGACCCACCTGCAGATCGTTGGCCACATAACCCGCATCCACCGCCGCCCGCGACGCCCCGACCGCGCCGCCCAGCTTGTCGGCCAGCGCCTCGATAAGGGCAAACTGCGCCTTGGAGCCAAGCGCCCGTCCGCCGGAGACCACCACCCGCGCCGCCGCA
>NZ_CAWNYS010000105.1:4053-9514 GCF_963878295.1 Aeromonas sp. HMWF014
TGCTCGCCACCCGGGCAACGGCATTGCCCGCGTAGATAGGACGCAGGAAGGTATCGCCGCTCTCTATACCAGTCACCTCGGAGAGCATCTCCACCCCGAGCCTAGCCGCGACCCGTGGCAGCAGATCCTTGCCCTGGGTGCTGGCCGCCATCAGACAGTGCTGATAGTCACGTGCAATGTGGGCGAGCAGCGGATCAACCCCGTCGTTCAGCCGTTCCGCCAGTATGGGATGCTCGGCCAGCAGCACCCTGTTCACCCCTTGCAGACAAGCGGCCTGTTCGCCCGCCTCGGTCAGCCCCTGACCCAGCAGCAACAGATGCACCTCGCCGCCAAGCTGGCCTGCCGCCGTGACCAGCTGGGCCACGTTGTCGGCAAGCCTGCCCTGATGATGTTCCGCAATAACCAGTACGCTCATGGCAGCACCCTATCGTTAGTAACGCTTTCCATCGCGCCAGCCCTCATACCAACCAGGGGCAGGCACGCACTATGTTTCACCATCATCAATGCGTTCATGGCAGTACCTTGGCTTCGTGCTTGAGTTTGTCCAGCAGCTCGTCCACCGAGCCGACCCGGATGCCGGCACGACGCCCCGGCGGTGCCATCACACCAAGCAGCCGGGTATGGCCGGCGGGTTCGACGCCGAGGGTCGCGAAGGGAGCACTCTCGAGCGGCTTGCGCTTGGCCTTCATGATGTTGGGGAGCGATGCAAAGCGAGGTTCGTTCAGGCGCAGATCCACCGTCACCACGGCAGGCAACGGCATACCGAGGGTCTCCAGGCCACCGTCGATCTCGCGGGTCACCTGCAACTCCCCCTCCACCAGCTTGATGGCGGAGGCGAAGGTAGCCAGCGGCCAATCGGTGAGGGCTGAGAGCATCTGGCCCACCTGGTTGTTGTCAGAATCGATGGACTGCTTGCCAAGCAGCACCAGATCCGGCCGCTCCTGCTCACACACCTGTTGCAGGGCGCGCGCCACGGTAAGCGGAGTAAGGGTCTCATCGATCACATAATGGCGGGCCCGATCCGCCCCCAGCGCCAGGGCATGGCGCAACTGCTCGACCGCCGCCTCCGGTCCGAAGGTCACCACCACCAGCTCGGTCGCGATGCCGGCTTCACGTAGCCTCACCCCCTCCTCCACCGCAATTTCACAAAACGGGTTGATCCCCATCTTCACATTGGCGAGCTCCACGTCGGAGCCATCGCTCTTGACCCGGATCTTGACGTTGTAATCCAGTACCCGCTTGATCGCGACCAGCAGCTTCATGACGCGCATCCCTCGCTTCGGTTGAGTGAATCCATTGACGAGCCCTCGCATTTTTTTGCTTACAATTGCTTTACGTTTACGTAAACTACCAGCACTACCCTAGGCCAAGTCAAGCGCAGAGGCAAGATGGAACGCGAAGCAATGGAATTTGATGTCGTCATCGTCGGTGGCGGCCCGGCAGGCCTCAGTGCCGCCATCGCCCTGAAGCAGCACAATGCCGATCTCTCGGTCTGTCTGCTGGAAAAGGGGGCGGAAGTCGGCGCCCATCTGCTCTCCGGTGCCCTGTTTGATCCCGTCGCCCTCAAGGAGCTGTTGCCGGACAGCTGGCAGCAGGCGCCCCTTGGCATACCAGTTAACGATGATCAGGTGCATCTGTTACAAAACGAGCGGCGCGCCCTGCAACTGCCCCATTGGGCTGTGCCGCCGCGCATGCACAACGATGGCAGCCATATCCTCAGCCTGGGCAACCTCTGCCGCTGGCTCGGTCAACAGGCCGAGCAGCTGGGAGTCGAAATATACCCGGGTTTTACCGCAAGCAAGCTCATCATGGAAGCGGGACGGGTGAGAGGTGTGATCACCGGCGATCTCGGGCTGGACAGAGCTGGCAATCCCAAGGCGGATCACGTGCCCGGCATGGCGCTCTATGGCCGCTACACCCTGTTTGCCGAAGGGGCTCGCGGCCATCTGGGCAAGCAGTTGATCGCCGAGTTCAATCTGGAAAACAGCGCCCAGCCGCAGCACTATGCTATCGGCTTCAAGGAGCTCTGGCAGGTGCCCGCAGAGCAGGCCAAGCCGGGTCTGGTGCTCCATGGCAGCGGCTGGCCACTGGTCGAGCGCCGAGCCAGCAAGAGCCAGGGCGGCTTCTACCTCTATCACATGGAAGGCAATCAGGTGACGGTCGGGCTCATTGTCGATCTTAACTACAGCAACCCCTGGCTCAGCCCGTTCGACGAGTTCCAGCGCCTCAAGCACCATCCACTCATCGCGCAGACCCTGCAGGGCGGCGAGCGCATCAGCTACGGTGCCCGCGCCATTACCAAGGGCGGCTGGCACTCCCTGCCGCGCATGCACTTTCCCGGTGGGCTGCTGATCGGCTGCGATGCCGGCACTCTGGACTTTTCCCGCATCAAGGGCATTCACACCGCCATGAAATCAGGCATGCTGGCGGCGAAAACCGTCGCCATGAGTCTGCGCGGCGGCGATGAGGGGGGCCAGGATCTGGCCGAGTACAGCGATGCGTTGCAACAGAGCTGGCTGGGGCAGGAGCTGAAGAGTGCCCGCAACTTCGGCGCAGCCCTGCATCGCTGGGGCCCCTTGCTTGGCGGCGCCTTCAACTGGCTGGAGCAACGGCTGCCTCGGTCTCTGCTCTCCCAGCGGGGATCCCCTTTTACCCTGCTGGACAGGGAGCCGGACTACCGTCAACTGCGCATGGCCAGCCGCTGCGATCCCATCGATTATCCCAAGCCCGATGGCAAACTCAGCTTTGACAAGCCCTCCTCCGTCTATCTGGCCAACACCAGTCACGATGAGGATCAACCCTGCCACCTCACGTTACAGGACGCGAGTATCCCGGTGGCGGTCAACCTGCCCACTTGGGCCGAGCCCGCCCAGCGTTACTGCCCGGCCGGGGTGTTCGAGATAGTGGAAAGCGAGCGCCAGCCTTACTTGCAGATCAACGCAGCCAACTGCATTCACTGCAAGACCTGTGACATCAAGGATCCCAGCCAGAACATCATCTGGACGCCACCGCAAGGAGGGTCCGGACCCAACTATCCCAATATGTGACGGGCTGCCCCCCATACAGACCAGCGGCGACATCAAGGATACACAATTCCAGCACATCGTCTGGACGCCACCGCAAGGAGGGTCCGGACCCAACTATCCCACTAAGGTCTATCCCCCCAGACGGGCACTCGGCGCAATGCGGCAGTCAACAGGCTGTCACTTTCACGGCCAGTTCCGCTGATCCGACCTCGCTGTTTTTTTGAGCGAACAGGCTGAACCTCGGATGAATAGGCCCTGACAAGCACGCCCCGCCCCTGTATAGTTCGCCGCATTCAGGTTTTCCATCGGCCCGTTTTGCTTATCCACGGGATCGCTTTCTATGCGATCTAGGCCGCATGACCTGTGCAACCATCCCTGATTACCCATGACTTTTTAAGGGGGGACAGATGATCACCGCCTACATTCTCAATAACAAGGTACTGGACATCATCACGCTCGGGCCTGACGACATAGTGCCTGACAACACCGTCTGGCTGGATGCCTACAAGCCGGACACGGCAGAGCGAGAATGGTTGACGGGCCTGTTTCTGGAAGAGGTCCCCGACAAGGAAGAGCTGGACGACATCGAAGCATCCGCCCGTTTCTACTGGGATACCGATGGTCTGCACATTCACTCCCTGTTCCCCCAGCGGATCGGCCGTGACACCAAGGGTGTCCACGTCTCTTTTACCCTGCGCAACAACCTGCTGATCAGCATCCGCGAGGATGACATCGGCCTGGTACGCCTGCTGCGTCACTATATGCGCCAGGACAGGCTGGAGGTGGAGGATGCCCTCGACATCCTGCTGGAGGTGCAAAATCTCAAGGTGGAATACCTCTCGGATCTCATCGAAGACGGTTACAAGACCCTGGAGAACACCGCCGATCAGATCTTCGAACCGGATCAGATCAACCCCATGCTCAAAGAGTTGATGGCGCAGGAAGAGGCCAACGGCCAGATCCGTCTCTCTCTGCACGATACCCGTCGCGCCTTGCGCTTCCTCAAACGCAGCCTTCGCCAGCGCATGAGTCTGGAGCAGAACAAGTGGATCGACGAGATGCTGCACGACGTGGAGTCCCTCTTGCCCCACACCCAGTTCCTGTTCGACAAGATCAACTTCCAGCTGGAGGCCTCCATGGGGGTCACCAATCTGGAGCAGAACAAGGTGATCAAGATCTTCTCGGTTGCCGCCGTGATCTTCCTGCCGCCGACCCTGATCGCCAGTATCTACGGCATGAACTTCGGTCGCATGCCGGAGCTCGCCTGGGAGTATGGCTATCCCATGTCGCTGGTGTTGATGGTGATGTCATCGCTCGGTACCGGCCTCTTCTTCAAGCGCCGAGGCTGGCTGTAAACACCGCCAGACAGTGCGATAACAAGAGACGATGAATTGGGGGGCATTGGCCCCCGATTAATTCGTGTCCCCCGGCACGCCTTGCAAAGGGCCCCAGCCTGCCCCATATCCTCTTCATCATTTGCACAACCCAAGCGGATAACGGGCGACCATGACCCTCTACCCCGAACACAGATATGACGATCACGGCCAGCTGCGCCCTCCCCTCTGGTTTTGGCCCATCGCCCTCTTGCTAACCCGCTCGGTCTGGCTGTTTCTGATGGCCGGCGTCACCCGCGAGAGCGGCAGCGAGATCCTGGCCCTCTTCTATCCGGACAAGATCAGCCTCTACATCAGCCTGCTGACCGACGTACCCGCCATGCTGGCGCTGCTCGCCTTTGGCGGCACCTATCAGCAGACTGACAGCGTACGGGCCTGGCTCAGACGCCACAGCCGCGGCCTCTTGCTCTGCTCCACCGTCAGCGGCCTGGTGATGCAGCTGCACAGCCTCAACCTGCAGAAATGGTCGTTCAGCTGGCCTACCGCCCTGGTGCTGATCGGCAGCCTCTGGGCACTCTGGTACCTGCTGCGCAGCCGCCAGATCCGCGAATACGCAGCCGATCAACCCCACTGATCACGCAGAGGTCACTCATTGACGAGTGACCCGGATCTGCAGGGTCTGGCGATCGCTCTGGCTGCTGCGGCCCCCCTGCAACTGAGTGCCCAGGCGGCTTCCTTGCTGGGCTGAACTGGTGGATAGTTCCCCCACCGTCAGCCACTGGCCCGGGGCCCCGCTCACCTCGGTGGCACTCTGCCCCGTGCTGACAGTGCCCTGCTCCAGCCTCGCCTGCTCGCTGCTCAGCGCTATCTGCACCCGCTCCCCAATCAGGGTGGCGGTGGCATAGAGGCCGTTGATGAGCGGCATCAGACCCACCACCTGACCGCCGCGCCACTGATAGAAGGTGACCGGCTGGTAGGAGCCCATCTGCAGTAACACGGGCCGCCCCGACAGGCCGCGCACCTGCCAGCTGTCGTTCTGGCGACGCTGGTATTGGCGGGCATCGCCTTCCAGCAGCCACTGCCGCTTGGCCGCATCACGAC
>NZ_CAWNYS010000105.1:9524-16683 GCF_963878295.1 Aeromonas sp. HMWF014
CTCTGGGGCGGCTGGTTGAGTTTGGCCAGGGTCGCTTCGGCCTCTTGCAACTGGGCCACACTGCCGCTCAGCACCAGCTGGTTGCCCATGGCACTCACCCCGAGATCCGGGTAGATCTCCTTGAGGGTCTGCACCATGGCCTCGGCCTCGAATACCGGGATCACCTTGACCTCGGCCCGCAGCGGCAGACACCAGAGCCCGCACAGCAACAAGATCCCGCTCCAACGCCACTTTTTCATCTCTCTCTCCTGTCCGGGGACCCGGCTCACCGTCTCTGCCAGTCTGGCTATCACCATCATGATCCATCTGCCTCACTTTTCAATGACGTAGCCCCCACAAGCGATGGCGACATGGACCAGAACGCCCCCCTTGACAGCCTGCGAGCCAAAAGGGACCGAGATAGATCGAATAACACAAATAAAAATGATTACCATTTGTTGTCACAAAAAAGTCGCTCGGATACAATTCGGTCTCATTTTTTCGAGCCACCTGCTGATGAAGCCTGTTACCGCCACTCCCACCCCTGCCATCATCCATCTGGCGATGCTGATCAATATGCTCTCCATGGGCAGCATGATGATGGTGATGCCCCTTGGGCCGGATCTGGTCATCAGCCTCGGCATGCAACCGGAGCAGACCGGTTATTTCAGCGGCGGTGCCACCCTGGGCGCAGCCCTGATGGGGCTCATTGCTGCCCCCTGGCTCGATCGCGTCAACCGCAAACCCGCCCTGCTGGTGCTGCTGACCCTGCGCTTCTTGCTGCTGATGGCCTGTGCCTTGGTCCAGCACAGCCAGCAGCTGTTGATACTGTTCATTCTGTCGGGCTGCGTGGCCGGGCCCCTCTCCGCCATCCTGATGGCCGCCGTGCTGGATCTGGTACCAACCGCCGAACGGGGCCGCCGCCTCGCTTATGTTGGTATGGCCTTCTCGCTCGCTGCCATCCTGATAGTGCCCATCGCCCTGGTGCTGTCCCAATGGCTAGGCTGGCAGAGCCCCTTCCTGCTGTTTGGCGCTGGCGGCCTGCTGCTGGCCCTGCTCTGCGCCCTGCTGCTGCCCTCCCTGCCGGTCACCCGCTATCCCCACGGCAGCGGGCTGCGCCAGCTGCTGGGATCGCCGCTATGCCAGGGCGCTCTACTCATTCTCTGCTTACAGATGTTCGGTC
This sequence comes from Aeromonas sp. HMWF014, assembly GCF_963878295.1. Taxonomy (NCBI): domain Bacteria; kingdom Pseudomonadati; phylum Pseudomonadota; class Gammaproteobacteria; order Aeromonadales; family Aeromonadaceae; genus Aeromonas; species Aeromonas sp. HMWF014. Next base: position 10,687 of record NZ_CAWNYS010000105.1, read on the forward strand.
ACTTCCTGCTGATCCCGCACTTTGCCAACTACTTCCAGTTCAACCTCGCCTTCCCCCGCGAGCAGATCGCCGCGCTCTACCTGTTTGGCGGTCTGGCCAGCATGGCGACTATGCGTGTGTGCGGCAGCTGGATAGATCAAGGCCGGGCGCTGGCCGCCATTCTGATCACCAGCCTGTTGCTGGCCCTGATCACCTTGCTCGGCTTCGCCGCCCCCGTTGGCGTGCCCATCTACCTGCTGTTTACCCTCTTCATGGCGCTGAGCTCGGCCCGCTCCAGCACCACCCTGGCCATCACGGCGGCCATTCCGGCCCCCCATCAGCGCGCCGCCTTCATGTCCTTCCAGGGCACGGTGACCAACGTGGCGGCCGGGCTCGGCAGCCTGCTCTCGGCAAGGTATCTCGTCTCGGACAGCACGGGTGCCCTGCACGGCTTTGCTGGGCTCGCCTGGATCAATATTGGCTGTGGCCTGCTGGCCTGCGGCGGTCTCTGGCGCTTGCTCAAGGGGCTGGCGCAGACAAGGAATAACAATAACCCCGCGTCTGGTACCGCCAGACAGGGAAGTCAGTGAGCTACCGGCCCCAGAGCCGGACCCCATAACCTCTGTTTATTCATGGAGTTTTGACAATGCAGTTGCAGCATGGCGTATTTCGTTTGAACCCGATTCTGCTCTCCCTCGGCCTGTTTGCCTTGCCGGGCCTGGCCCAGGCAGAATCGGTCAAAGCCAACGAGACCATGGTGGTCACCGCCACCCAGACCCAGCACACCGAGCTGTCCGCCCCGGCCAGCGTCTTCGTGGTGACCCGTGCAGATCTGGACAGGATGAACGTCAACAACATCGGCGATGCCCTCAGGCGCGTACCTGGCGTCAACATCATTGCCACCAACCCCACCGGCCGCAACGAGATCAAGATCCGCGGCCTGGGGGGTGACTACACACTGCTGTTGATCAACGGCAAGCGGGTCAACGCCCGCGAGACCCTGGGCAGCGCCTACGGCAATGACTTCGACCTGAGTTCCATCCCCATGGCCGCCATCGAGCGCATCGAGGTGATCCGGGGCCCCGTCTCCTCCCTGTACGGTGCCGATGCGCTGGGTGGCGTGGTCAACGTGATCCTGCGCCAGGCCAGAGAGAAGACAGAAGCGGCCTTCGGCTACACCCACACCATGCCCACCAAGGGCGACGGTGGCGATGCCAACCAGGGCAGCGCCTTTGTCTCCGGAGCCCTCATCGACAACAAGCTGCTCGGCAGTGTGGTGGTGGAAGGCTATCAGCGTGACCGCTGGCACAGCGATCAGTCCAACAACCCGGAGGCCGATGCGCTGGAAAAACGGGAAGTGGTCAACGTGCTCTCCAGCCTGAAGTGGCTGGTCAGTGACAATCAGGATATCGATTTCGATCTGGGCTACAACCAGAACGACATGGACAGCTACTTCAACAATGTGCCCCGTGCCCCGACGGCGCCGGCGACTCCGCATAACGTGCAAAAGCTCGAACGCCTGAGCCTGGGTGTGACCCACAACGGCCATTGGCAGCACGTTGATAGCCGTGCCCGCTACTACTTCGAACAGACGGATCTGATGGATGACTCCCAGCTCAATGGCGGCGCCGCCGATGTCACCCAGACCAACCACACGGTCGATGGTCAGCTGAGCGGCTATCTGGGGGATCACCTGCTGACCTCGGGCGCCGAGCTGCGCAACACCGAGCTGGAGCACAGCCGCAGCATCACCAACGGCAGCGTGGATGCGAGCCAGAGCGCCCTCTATCTGCAGGACGAATTCAGCCTGGGGGATCTGGCGCTGACCCTGAGCGGCCGCCTCGACCACCATGAAACCTATGGCAACGAGTTCAGCCCGCGCGCCTATGCCCTCTACAAGCTGAGCGACGAGTGGGTGATCAAGGGGGGCGCCGGCAAGGCGTTCAAGGCACCGACCCTGGCCCAGTCCAGCGAAGGCTTCGCCACCACGGCCTGCCGTGGCGCCTGCAAGGTGGTCGGCAACCCGAACCTGCAACCGGAAACCGCCGTCAGCTATGAGCTGGGCACCGCCTACGAGAGCGAGCGTTTCGGCGCAGGGGTGACTGGCTTCCACAACGACATCGAGGACTTGATCCAGAGCGATCAGTGGGGCCCGGGCTACCGTCCGAGCGTCATGACCTACCTCAACGTCAAGAAGGCGCGAGTGAAAGGGCTGGAGCTGACCGGCTGGGTCGATGTGCGAGACGACGTCAAGCTGACCGGTAACTGGAGCCTGCTGGATTCCGAAGACAAGAGCACGGGTGACGATCTGACCAAAACCCCGGATCACACCGGCAACCTCAGCCTGGATTGGCAAGCCACCGAGATCGTCAGCACGCACCTGGCCTGGCAATACGTGGGCAGTCAGTTCATCAAGGTGCCGATGCACAACTCCGAGGCGTTAAAGTCCAAGCACTATCAGACTCTGGATCTCAACACCAACTGGACAGTCACGCCTGCGCTCGACTTCAAACTCGGCATCACCAATCTGACCAGCACCCAGCGTGACCAGGTTGCCACCGACGCCGACTTCATTCTGGAAGGTCGTACCGTCTATGCAGGGGTGAATTACAAGCTGTAATCCTCCGTTCGGGAGCCCTGCCGACAGGGCTCCCTTTTTCCGTTTTTATCGCCTCGACAATAAGGAGTATCCGGGTGCTCAGACACCAAACACAGCTGTTCTGGCTGGGAGTTGTTCTCCTGTTCATGCTGATCTGTCTGTCACTGGCCACGGGGGCCGGTGTCTATGGTGGCCGCGAAGTCGCCGGATTTTTGCTGGGCGATCCCGCCCTCATGGCCGACCAAAAGCTCGCCATGATCATTCATACCCTGCGTCTGCCCCGCACCCTGTGTGCACTGGTGGTGGGCGTCTGTCTCGCGCTGGCGGCCTCCATGCTGCAAAGTGCTACCCGCAATCCGCTGGCCGAGCCCGGCCTGCTCGGCGTCAACGCCGGCGCCGTCTTCGCCCTGGTGATAGGGCTGACCTATTTTGGGGTCGAATCGGCCTACGGTTATCTGCTCTGGTCCGGCATGGGTGCCCTGCTTGGCAACCTCATCGTGCTGGGCCTCGGCCTGATGGTAGGCCGTTCCAACCCGCTCAAACTCATCCTGGTGGGGGTCGCCCTCTCCGCCACCTTTGGCGGCCTCTCCAACTTCCTGCTGCTCTCCAACAAGGTGGTGCTGGAGCAGTTCCGCTTCTGGAACCTGGGGTCTCTGGCGGCCTCGGATCTCGACGCCGTGCTCACTGTGGTCCCCTTCGCCCTGGCCGGTCTGCTGCTGACCCTGGCCCTGTGTCGCCAGCTCACCCTGATGCAGATGGGAGACAACCAGGCACAGGCCCTCGGCATACGACCGACCCGGGTGCGGATCGGCGTGCTGCTGGCCGCCACCCTGTTTACCGCCTGCGCCATCGCCATTGCCGGCCCCATCGGCTTCGTCGGCTTTCTGGCCGCCTACTGCGCCCGCCTGGTGGAGCCGGTGCGCCTCGCCATCCAGGTACGTTTCTCCGCCCTGTTTGGCGTGCTGTTCCTGCTCGGCGCCGACATCCTGGCTCGCTGGCTGATCCAGCCATTCGAGCTGCCCAACGGGGTGATCCTGGCGCTGATCGGCGCCCCTGTGCTCATCATGGTGGTGCGCAGCGGCGGCTTCCGCTCCCTGCTGGCCGTCAAATAAGGTCACCCTGCCTCATGAACAATTCAATGAACACATCGCTGAACGCTTCCCTTCCCTCCGGCACCCTCTGCCTGCGCCTCGGCAGCCGCACCCTGTTGCTGCACCGCCGCGCCTGGCTTATCACGCTGGGGCTGCTGGTGGTCCTGGTGCTGCTCTCCCTGCTGGCGCTGACCCTGGGCTCAAGCAAGCTCACCATGCTGGGGGTAGTAAAGACCCTGCTTGGCGAGGGGAGCCGACTCGATGAGGTGACCGTCTTCAAGATCCGGCTGCCGCGCATCGTCGCCGTGCTGGTGGCCGGCGCCGCCATGGGCCTCTCCGGCAGTCTGGTGCAGACCCTCATTCGCAATCGTCTCGCCACCCCGGACATGATAGGGGTGAACGAGGGCGCATCGCTCGCCATCATCGTTTTCTCCCTCTATCTCACCCTGGGCAGCTGGCCCTGGTGGGCCGCGCCGCTCGGCGCCCTGTTTGCCGCCGCCGTACTCTACGCCCTGTGCAACAAACCGGGAGAGCAGGGCTATCTGTTCGTGGTGATCGGCATCGGCGTCTCCGAGCTGATGAACGCCATCGGCCAGTTCGTGATGTCTACCCAATCGCTGGTGCACCTCACCAGCCTCTACCTGTGGAACATGGGCAACTTTGTCGGCCAGGGCTACAACACTGTCGTGCCGGTAGGGATCCTGATCCTGCTGGTCTGCCCCTGGATCATTTATCTCTCCCGTGCCCTCGGTGTGCTGCGTCTGGGCCCTGTCACCGCCCAGAGCCTGGGGGTGAACGTCAACCGGGTGCAACTCGGCGTGCTGGCCCAAGCCATCGTGGTGGCGGCCCTTGGCACCGCCATCGGCGGCCCCGTGGTATTCATCGCCATGGCCGCCCCCATACTCGCCTCCTGGATGAGCCGGGATCGCATTGTGCCGCTGTGGATTGCCGCCCTGTGCGGCGCCCTGCTGCTGCTGGCGAGCGATACCCTGGTGCGGGTGCTGGCCAGCCCCCATGAGGTCGCCACCGGCATCATGACCCGTATTCTTGGCGGCATACTGCTGCTGTTTATTCTGATCAAAGACAGACAGAGAACCGACTGATGACCCTCACCCTAAATCGCCTCCACTTCGGCTATCAGCAAAAACCCGTCTTCAACGACATCTCCTTCACCATTCCCAAGGGCAAGCTGGTTGGCATCGTCGGCCCCAATGGCGGTGGCAAATCCACCCTGCTCAAGCTGCTGGCAGGCCAGGAGCAGCCCCAATCCGGTGAGATACTGCTCAAGGGCAAACCGCTGGAGAGTTACGGCATGAAGGCACTGGCCCGGGAGCTCGCCTACCTGCCCCAGCGCCCCCTGGTGCCCGCCGGCATTCAGGTCGAACAGCTGGTGCAGTACGGCCGCCATCCCCATCAGGGCTGGTTCAATCAGTGGAGTGAAGAGGATGCTCGCATGGTGCGCTGGGCCTGTGAGCGGATGCAGCTTGGCGACATCTTGGCGCAGAGCGCCAGCTCCCTCTCCGGCGGCCAGGCCCAGCGGGTGTGGCTCGCCATGGTACTGGCCCAGGACGCGGACATTATCTTGCTGGATGAGCCCACCAGCGCGCTGGACATAGGCCACCAGACGGAGGTGATGGAGGCCATCCACCAGATCACCGCCGAGGGCAAAACGGTGCTCATCGTCATTCACGATCTCGCCACCGCCGCCCGCTACTGCGACGAGCTGATCGCCATCGGTGAGGGCAAGATCCAGGCCATAGGCCCGGCTCGCGAGGTGGTGACCAAGCCGCTCATCGACCGCCTCTACCAGACAGACGTGGACATACTGCATGCCCCCGGCGATGGCGCTCCCATCATAGTGCCGCGCCGCCGCCCGCAGGCGTTTGCCATGCAGCGGCAGGCCTGAGCGCAGGACCAAAAAACTGCCTTAGTGGCGGTTGTTGACTGGCGCCGTGAACGGGATGGTGAACCCTGTCACCGCTCACAGCAGCAGGGTCGTGAGCACGCCCCCCGGCAATCGCTGCCAGTGCAGGGTGCAGTGCCAGCCGGCGGACAGCTCCGGGGTCAGCGCACTTTTGAGTTCGAAAGTGAGGGTCTGCTCCGTCATGGTCAGCCAGCGGGCATCGAGAAAGTCGAAGTAACGCCCCACTGTGGGGTAAAGCGCCTTGAACAGGCTCTCCTTGGCGGAGAACACCAGGGTCAATCCTCGGGCCGGGCCGAGCGGACAGTGCTGCAGCCTCGCCCATTCCATGTGATCCACAATGCCGGGCCAGAGCTCGCACGCCTGCTCGTCTTCCAGCCAGGCCTCCAGATCCAGCCCCATCCCTG
>NZ_CAWNYS010000106.1:0-15933 GCF_963878295.1 Aeromonas sp. HMWF014
GTGTACTGGCTTGCCCAGCCAGGCCGGATGCAAACCCATGCCCGAGCCAACATACACAGCAACAACAGCGAGCTGCTGCTCAAGCGGCTCGGCTATACCTCGCCCATCGGCGATGCACCCGGCAAGATGGCGCTGGATCTGAACTGGAACGATGTGCCCTATCGGCTGGATGTGTCGACCCTGGCCGGCAGTGCCAACTATCAGCTGGAGGGGGGAACTCTGCGCGAGGTCAACGACAAAGGGGCGCGGCTGCTCTCCCTGCTCAGTCTCGATTCCCTGCTGCGCAAGCTGCGGCTCGATTTTCGCGATGTGTTCGACAAGGGCTTCTATTTCGAATCCATGTCCGCCTCCGCCACCATCAAGCAGGGGCAGGTCAGCAATGATGACTTCTACATGAAGGGGGCGGCGGGCAACCTGCGCGGTGAGGGGATTGCCGATCTGGTGCGCTGGCGGCTCGACTACGAGCTGAGCTTCTCTCCCAACCTGGGCGGCACCCTGCCGGTTCTGGCGGCTTTCTCCCTGACCCCGATCACCGGCCTCTATGTGCTGGCCCTCTCCAAGCTGCTGGAGCCCGTAGTGGACGTGGTGACCCGCATCGATTTTCGGGTCTCGGGTCCGCTGGATGCTCCCAAGTTGATCGAAGCGGGGCGGGACAGGGCTCGTATCAAGCTCAACCAGCAGCAGAAAGAGGCGGTCGATTCGGTGACACCCACTCTGCCGACGCAGGAAGTCACCCCCTTACTGCTGACCCCAAAACAGGCGGGGCCCACCCAGCGCTGAGGCTGGTGGTGGGTCTTGCCATCACAAGGAGTGAGCCATGACAGGAAGTGATGACCAGATGGACTTGCTTGCCATACCGCCGTTGCAGCGGACATTGGTGCAGGCGGTAGTGGCGTGTTTTGAACCCAGAGTCGAGGTGCTGGCTGCGGTAGTGGTCGGCTCTTTGGCCAAGGGCAAGGCCGATCGGGTTTCTGATGTGGATGTGCTGTTCATGGTGGAACCTGGTTTTCATCGTGATGGGCAGCCCTGCATTGATCGGTTTCTGGCGGGCAGAGAGGTGTTTCACTGTTGGCAGGGGGCGCATGGCAATGAGGGCTACTACTGGCGTTATATCTTTTATGATTTCACCAGCATCGAGATCGATCTGATCGATGTGAACGCAGAATTCCCTCTGGCTCGCCCATATCTGCCGCTGTTCGATAAAACCTCCTGCATTCATGCGCTGGAGGTAGACGGCCCGGCGCCCAGCCATTGGGACTTTCCCGCCTATATGGCCGAAGGGGATGGGCTGGTGTGGGAGCTGTTCGATTGTCTAAAGTGGGCTGAACGGGGCCAGCGTGGATTGGTCAGGCATCATCTGCGTAAACTGTTGGCCGAGATGGATAAAGACCCGAATATTGTGGATCGCGCTTAACGCGGACAAGGAGAGCGTCATGTGGTTAGCCGCCATACAACTGATATCAGGCCGCAGCTGGCAGGATAACCGGGAGCAGATTGCCGCCGAGCTGGCGGCGCTGCCAATCGAGCGGCCACTGCTGGTGCTGCTACCGGAGAACTTCGCCCTGTTTGGTGAGCGGCATGGCTATCTGGATGGTGCCGAGGCGATCGGTGCTGGCCCCATCCAGCAGCAGCTGGCCGAGTGGGCCCGCGACTATGGCATCTGGCTGGTGGCCGGGGCTATGCCGACTACCATCGCAGGTGCAGCGCATATTCACACCAGCTCGCTGGTGTTCGACCCGAGTGGGGATCTCAAGGGGCACTACCACAAGATCCACCTGTTCGATGTGGATGTGGCCGACAATCAGGGCCGCTACCGGGAGTCGGAGACGTTCAGTCCAGGCCAGGAGTGCGTACTGGTGGACTCCCCCTTTGGTCCCCTCGGCCTCTCTATCTGTTATGATCTGCGCTTTCCCGAGCTCTACCGCCAGCTGACCCGGGCTGGAGCCCGCGTGCTGCTGGTGCCTGCCGCCTTTACTGCCGTGACCGGCGAGGCGCACTGGGAACCGTTGCTGCGGGCCCGTGCTATCGAAAACCAGTGCTATGTGGTGGCCGCTAATCAGGGTGGTACCCACGAGACGGGGCGCCAGACCTGGGGCCACAGCATGGTGATCGACCCCTGGGGTCGGGTGCTGGCCTGCCAACCATCGGGCCGCGCCACCGTGCTGGCACAGATGGATGCCGGGCTTGTCGACGAATTGAAACGCACCATGCCGGTGCTGGCCCATGCCCGTTTGTTGTGATGGTGTGGCTTGTTGCCAACCCGTCGGCAAGACGATTTAAAACATCTCGTTACGAGAGTGGAGAAGAAGATTGAGTCTATTGAGCCAGGTTAGTGCCTCCCTGTTGGCCCCGCACGATCTCGACGAAGGTCGCCTGCAGCAGTTGCTCGGCAGTCTGATGAGCCATCAGGTGGAGTTCGGTGACCTCTATTTCCAGCGCAGCTGGCACGAGTCCTGGATGCTGGAAGATGGCATCGTCAAGGATGGCAGCTACAACATCGATCAGGGGGTCGGGGTGCGCGCAGTCAGCGGCGAGAAGACCGGCTTTGCCTACTCGGACGAGCTGAGCCTGCTGGCACTGCAACAGTCGGTGACCGCCGCCCGTGGCATCGCCGCTGCCGGGGCGCAGGGCAAGGTGAAGGCCTGGGCCCGCACAGAGGCCAACCTGCTCTATCCGGCCATGGATCCGCTGCAGACCCTCGACAAGCACCAGAAGATCGCCCTGCTGGAGCAGATGGACAAGTTTGCCCGCAGCCTGGATCCTGCCATCAATCAGGTGATGGCCTCCATCAGCGGTGTCTATGAAGAGATACTGGTGGCTGCCACCGATGGCACGCTCGCCGCCGATGTGCGCCCGCTGGTTCGCTTGTCGGTGACCGTCATCGCCGAGAAGGGGGATCGCCGCGAGCGTGGCAGTGCCGGTGGTGGTGGCCGCTTCGGTTACGACTGGTTCCTTGAGCTGGATGGGCTGGAGAGTCGCGCCTTCGGTTATGTCCGTGAAGCGGTGCGCCAGGCGCTGGTGAACCTCGAAGCCATCGATGCACCGGCCGGTACCATGCCGGTGGTGCTCGGTGCCGGCTGGCCCGGCGTGCTGCTGCACGAGGCGGTGGGCCATGGTCTGGAGGGGGATTTCAACCGCAAGGGCTCTTCCGCTTTCGCTGGCCGCATCGGCGAGCAGGTTGCCTCCAAACACTGCACCATCGTCGACGACGGCACCCTGCCGGGGCGGCGGGGCTCCGTCAGCATAGATGACGAAGGGACGCCGGGCGGCTACAACGTGCTGATCGAGAACGGCATCCTCAAGGGCTATCTGCAAGACAAGCAGAATGCCCGCCTGATGGGCGTGCCGCTCACCGGCAATGGCCGCCGCGAATCCTACGCTGCCCTGCCGATGCCGCGCATGACCAATACTTACATGCTGGCGGGTCAGTATGATCCGGCCGAGATCATCGCCTCGGTGAAGAAAGGCATCTATGCCCCCAACTTCGGCGGCGGCCAGGTGGACATCACCTCTGGCAAGTTCGTCTTCTCCGCCTCCGAGGCCTACCTCATCGAGGATGGCAAGATCACCACTCCCATCAAGGGGGCGACGCTGATCGGCAATGGCCCCGAGGCGATGAGTCAGGTCTCCATGGTGGGTAGCGACCTCGCCCTCGATCGCGGTGTCGGCGTCTGCGGCAAGGAGGGGCAGAGTATTCCAGTCGGGGTCGGCCAGCCCACCCTCAAACTGGACCAGCTCACCGTGGGTGGCACCTCCTAGGTTGGGTCAACCGCGGCGCGCGTAACCCGACGCGGCATCTGCCACATCACACCCCGGCTCCTGCCGGGGTTTTGTCATTCAGGCAGACGGCAACCAACAAAAAGCCCCGGCACATGGCCGGGGCTGCTGGATAGGGGGGCTGGGTCAATTGACCGATATGGCTCTGGCGTCTATGTAAAATCGCGCATTGCCTTGTGGATCGACCCTGATCTGGGCAATCAGACGATCGCTCTGCTTGTACTCCCACCGTGTTTTTATCCTGGCCAGGACGGGGCTGGCTGCACCGACCACATTCAGATATTCATGAAACAGGCTGTAGCTTCCAATCTCGGTCAGCATCTTTTCCATTTGCACATCTCCTGCTAGTGAGTGGGTGTCTTCACCCACAAACCTATCAAGCACACTCTGAATTGAGTCTGTACGAAAATCACACTAACTCATTTGTGTGTCAGTAGCATGATCAGGCGCAAGATCAGTGACGATTGCCGGAGGTTATGACACCGTTGTCAGTCAAGGCCGACGGGCATCCTCCAATTGTTCAAATGCACTGGACACATGTGGCAATGCCTGGGCGGTTTGTGCTGCAGGGGCGCCGTGGAACACGGGATCCTGCGCCACCTCTTTGATGCCGTTGATGCAGAACTGCATACCCATGCACACCAGCAGGAAGCCCATGAGCCGGGTCATGGCGTCTATGCCGGTGGCGCCGAGGATCTTGCAGACAGGATCCGCCAGCTTGAGCACGCCCCAGCTGAATATGCTCATCAGGGCGAAGGCGGTCACTGTGGCGGCATAGATGGTGAAACGGTTGTACTCGTCGGGCAGCTCGGCGATCTGGGCGGCGCCGCTGATCACCAGCGCCATGGTACCCGGCCCGCACATGCTGGGCATGGTCAGCGGTACGAAGGCGATGTTCTGGTTGATATCGACCTCTGCCTCCTGGTTCGGGGCCGGAAACAGCATGCGAAAGCCGATGAAGGCGATGATGAGCCCCCCTGCCAGGCGCAGGCCGGGAATGGAGATCCCGAACAGATCCAGGATGGAGGAGCCGATGAAGAAGCTGACGCAGAGGGTGCAGAACAGATAGATGGCGGCCAGATTGATCTGGCGGCGAACGTGCTCACGGGACATGCCCTTGCTCAGCCCCAGCAGCAGGGTGGCCGTGGTAGGCGGATTGACCATGGGCAGCAGGGCAAGCAAGGCGAGAAATACGACTTGAAAGAACATCTTTAGCCTCGAATAACAGAAATTGAAAGGGATAGTCCCGGGCTGGTCAGTCACCAGACCCGGTAGGGAGGCTAGCTTATGTCGGCCAAGCTGAACATATGCCGAATTAAAAAGCCCCTAAGGTCTGCGGGGCTCTTGGGTGGTTCAGGCCGCTTGTGGCGCCTTATGCCGCTGTTGCAGCCAGAGTAGCAGGCCAATGGCAAAGCCCAGTGCCGACAGGCTCACCACATAGTGGGAGGGGGCCAGCATGTCGTTCTTCATCCACAGGGTGACCAGCATGGGGGTGAGGCCACCGAAGATGGCGTAGGCCACGTTGTAGGAGAACGATAAGCCGGAGAAGCGCACCACAGCCGGGAAGGCGTTGACCATGACGTAGGGCACGGCGCCAACGATCCCGACCGCGAAGCCCGCCAGCATGTAGAGCGGCACCAGCAGATCTGTGCCCGCTGCCAGGCCATGGTAGAAGGCGTAGCTGGCGCCTGCCAGCAACAGGGAGCCCAGCATGAAGGTGGGACCACTGCCGATGGCATCGATCAGTCGGCCATAGAGGATGCAGCCCAGTGTCAGGGCCAGGATGGCCAGGGAGTTGGCTGTCAGCGCATCGGCGGGGCTGATGCCATGTACTTTCTGCAGGTAGGTGGGGGTCATCAGGATCACCACGACGATGCCGGCGGAGAGCAACCAGGTCAGCAGCATGGAGATCACCACGCTGCCCTTGTGGTTGCGCAGCACAGTTTTGAGCGGCAGCTCTTCTGCCAGGGCCTTGTTGGCCTGCATCTCGGCGAAAACAGGTGTCTCGTGTAGCCAGCGGCGCAGGTACATGGCGACGATGCCGAAGATGCCACCGAGCAGGAAGGGAACACGCCAGCCCCAGTCACTCACCTCGGCCGGGGTCAGGCTCTTGTTGACTGCGGTAGCGATGAGGGAACCCAGCAGTATGCCGGCCGTCAGCCCGGCGGTCAGGGTGCCACAGGCGAGCCCGACCCGGTGGGCGGGCACGTGCTCTGCCACGAACACCCAGGCACCCGGCACTTCACCACCGATGGCGGCTCCCTGCAGGATACGCAGACCCAGCAGGGCCAGCGGTGCACCTATACCCAACACGGCGTAGGTGGGAAGCAGGCCGATCAGCAGGGTAGGCAGTGCCATCAGCAATATGCTGAGGGTAAACATGCGCTTGCGGCCGATGAGATCGCCGAAGTGGGCCATGATAATGCCGCCAAGGGGGCGCGCCAGATAGCCAGCGGCGAAGATGCCGAACGTCTGGAACTGGCGCAGCCACTCGGGAATGTCGGCCGGGAAGAACAGCTCGCCAATCACCACGGCGAAGAAGACGAAGATGATGAAGTCGTAAAACTCCAGTGCACCGCCGAGGGCGGCCAGACTCAGGGTCTTGTAATCCTGTCGATTGAGGGGGCGGGCGTGATCGTGTTGTTGTGCGGTTGTCGTCATATCCGTATGTTTCCCATCGGTTTTTTTAGTTATTGTCGCCCCGGGCAAGGGGCATATACAGGTTATCGAGAGTATGCTGCCCGCCTCTGGTGTGTAAATCGCGTAATTCGCAACACTGTCTTGCAGCTTTTTGGTGCCGCGAGGCTGGGGAACCGGGCCCACACCCGGGATCCTGCTCCCAGGGTGAGTAACAACGATGATACCCGGGGACTCAGCCAGTTTCCGGGCACAAGACAACGGGATAAATCATGACGAAAACCAAGGTGCTGCTCTCCTGGAGCAGCGGTAAGGACAGCGCCTGGGCGCTGCACACATTGCGGCAGGATCCGACCATCGAGGTGGTGGGTTTGTTTACCACGCTCAATCAGGCTTTCGAGCGGGTGGCCATGCACGGAGTGCGCAAGCAGTTGCTGATGCAGCAGGCCGAGTGCGTTGGCTTGCCGCTGACCACCATAGATTTGCCCTGGCCCTGCACCAATGAGGACTACGCCCGTATCATGACCGAGTTCATCGCGGGCGTGGTGGCGCAGGGGATCCGCCACATGGCGTTTGGCGACCTCTTCCTCGAGGATGTGCGCGCTTATCGGGAGAAACAGCTGGTGGGAACGGGCATTGAGCCGCTGTTTCCACTGTGGGGCAGCGACACGGGCGAGCTGGCGCAGCAGATGATGGCGGCTGGCCTGAAGGCCAGGATAAGCTCCCTGGACCCGAAAAAACTGGATGCCAGCCTGGGCGGCCACGCGTTTGATCCCGCCTTGCTGGCCGTCCTGCCCACCGGGGTGGATCCCTGCGGTGAGAATGGCGAGTTTCATACCTTGGCCTGGGATGGCCCCATGTTCTCCCGTCCGCTCGGGATCCGGGTAGGGGAAACCGTGCAGCGAGACGGCTTTGTCTTTACCGATCTGCTACCCATCGAAGATTAATGTTCAGGCGTCAAATGCTCCCTTTTGCTGGAGCATTCACAGTTTGAGGGATTGGATGGGGGCACCATTGACCCCTCTTTTGATTGCAGATGATGACTCCTTCTTATGACACACTTCTCTCGCCCGGCGCTGCTTGCCTCCTTATTGGCGGCTGCGCTCTCTCTGCCTGCCCTGGCTGGTGACGCTGCGATCGTTCAGCCTGTTGCTGCCGGTGTCACCACAGTCACCCTCGCCCAGCAGGCTCCCATTCACTGGGTGTCGGTGGTGCAGATTGCCGCCAGTCTGGATGGCCTGCCGCCGATGGCGGTCGGCTTCGATATCGACGATACCCTGCTCTTCTCCAGCCCGGGCTTCTATCGCGGCAAGCAGGAGTTCTCGCCCAAGGATGAGAGTTATCTCAAGAATCCCGCCTTCTGGGAGAAGATGAACAACGGCTGGGATGCGTTCAGTGTGCCCAAAGAGGTGGGCAAAGCGCTCATCGCCATGCACCTCAAACGCGGCGATCACATCTATTTCGTCACCGGTCGCTCGGCCACCAGGACCGAGACGGTGAGCCAGACGCTGCAGCAGACCATGGGGATCCCGACCGAGCGGCTCAATCCGGTGATCTTCGCCGGTGATGAACCGGGTCAGAACACCAAGGTGCAGTGGCTCAAGGATAAGCAGATGAAGATCTTCTACGGCGATGCGGATGGGGATATCAAGGCGGCGCAGGCCGTGGGTGTGCGTGCCATACGCCTGCTGCGGGCAGCCAACTCTACCTATCGGCCGCTGCCGCTGGCGGGCGCGTTGGGGGAAGAGGTAATCGTCAACTCCCAGTTCTGAACGCCGTCTGTTGGGTGGCAAAAGGGCCGGATCCTGTCAGGATCCGGCCCTTTTTTCGGGTACCTGGCGGGCGACCAAGGTATTGCCGCTGGCGGGTTTGCCGTCTGCTCCAGGCTTGCCGCGCATCTCCTGATAGAAAGAGAGGCCTATGTAGCCGGTGCGATTAGCCGGGCTGAGGTACTTATTCGGCCCAGGGCATCTCGGGCAGGGAGTCCAGAAACTGAGCGTAACGCTCAAGGTTGAAGGCACTCTGTTCGGCTTCCATCGCCATCAGCTCGGCGCCGAGGGCGCAGGCGATGTATTGCAGAGCCTCTTCCCGTGGGGTGCCCTTCATCACCAGTCGCATCAGGGTTGCCTTGACCTGCAACGGGTGGCCATCGATCAGCTGGTTGTCGACCATTTCCAGCAGGGTCTGTTCGTCAAAGAACTCGGTGGGTTCGCTCATGCTCAACTTCCTCGTCATGCCATTAAAGGGGGCCAGTATAGCCACAATGCTATTAACACATTGAAATATATCGATAAAAACATTTTCGTGAGGCTGCTTTTTGTTACCCATACTTACTGAGGGTTTGCTGTCGGCAAACGAAAACCATCATAAAATTGTATGGACGGATATCAAGATGCCCACCATAGACTCGCTATTATCCAAGCCCCAAAATCTGCCCAATGTGCCCGAAGTCATGCGTGATCTGGTGCAGACCTTCAGTGAGAAAGACCCGGATATCCTATTGATCGCCAAGAAGATCAACAAGGATCCCGTCATTTCAGCCAAGCTGCTGCGGCTGGCCAATTCCGCCAAGTTTGGCGGCAGTCGCCAGGTCGGCACCGTCAACGAAGCGGTCGTGCGACTCGGGGTCGATGTGGTGCGCAACATGGTGCTGGCGTGCGGCCTGACAGGCTCCATCAATGCGGTGCCCGGCATCGACCTCAAACACTTCTGGGGAAAGGTGTTCGACGTGGCGGAGCTGGCCAGACGGCTCGCCAAGCTCAAGGGTATGAAGGGGGAGGAGGTGTTCACCTGCGCCCTGCTCTATGACATGGGGCGACTCATCATGCATGTAGGATTGCCGGAGAACATGGTAAACCACATCAAGGATCTGGAGCCGAGCAAGGGGCGCGCCAAGGCCGAGGAGCTGGTGGTCGGCTTCAACTATGCCCAGACCGGGGCGGAGATGGCCAGGCGCTGGCAATTTCCCCTCAGCATCTGCCACGCGGTGGAGTATCACTACAACCCCTTGCTGGCCAAAGAGTTCTCTGCCGAGGCTGCGCTTATCCACCTGGGCATAGTGTTGGCGGCGCAATCGGATGTGGGGGAGGAGGCGCCCCCCGAGTGGCCGACTCAGGTGGCCGATCGACTCGGTCTGGCCTGGCCGGATTGTGCCGCCGTGTTCATGGCCTTGCGCGAGCAGGGCAATGGTTATGCGGGCCTGCTGGCGGCCTGAGTCCGCTCATCTTGCTATCGGGGTCGCACTGCGGCCCTTTTTCATGGGGTTTACCTTGCCAACGAGGCGGAGCAGGGGCAGTCTTGAGGGCCTTTTTTGCTGAAAGAGTCCTTGCCATGATCCTCTCCGAGCGCTTGCTGCTGCGCGAACTGACCCTGGCCGATGCCCCCTTCATTCTCGCATTGCTTAACGATCCCGACTTTCATCGCTATATAGGGGACCGGGGCATACGTACCCTGCTCGACGCCGAAAACTACATCCAGCAGGGGCCTGCCGTCAGCTATGCCCGTTATGGTCACGGGCTCTATCTGGTGGTGCGCAAGGAGGATGGTGCCAGCCTCGGTATCTGCGGTTTGATCAAGCGCGATACCCTGGATCAGGTCGATATCGGTTATGCCTTCCTGCCGCAATATCGAGGTCAGGGTTACGGCATAGAAGCGGCGCAGGCCGCCCTTGCCGATGGCAAAAACCGGTTGGGGATTGGGCAAGTGGTCGCCATCGTCACGCCGGGCAACGAGCGATCGGTGGCACTGCTGGCCAAGCTGGGGCTGGTGCGCAGTCGTCTGGTCAAGCTGAGTGAGGATGCTGACGAGTGTCTGCTGCTGGAACAGGCTTGAAAGCCTTTTATAGTGGTTGCTGGCAGGCATTGGCGCTGATAATCCGTGCTCCATCATCGTCTCTCTGAAAGCCATGGGCTGATGCAGCAACAGACTGAATAATATGAGGAATCAGCATGATTATCCCATTGGCAATCCGCCTGATAGCCGTCGTTATGGCCCTCATCCACATAGCAGCCTGCCGTCCGGACGTAGTGTCCATCCCCAGCACAGGATTGCTTGGCAAGATCTGCCCGGCCAGCGTCAGCAAGAGGGGGGGGATCCTGTGGTTTGCCACCCAATCACAGGCATCCTGCCCCCTTCCCAGCTCAAGATAAAATTGCACCAGCGTATCGTGATGGTTTGGGGAGTCGCTGGTTTGCTGAACCCGCCCCTGGCTGGCCAGTTGCAGCCCCTTGGCAAAGCTGAAAAATCAACGCACACTGCTGACGTTCGAGGGGCTCAATGTCGCTGACAAAGCGCTGATCAAACCTGCGGGATCGGCGGAGAATGTCCGTTCAGCCCCTTGCACCAGCCTTGGCAGAATGGGTCATGGGCCTTCAGGACATAGAAGTTGCTGCGCTTGGGCATGCTCACTCTTTCGTAAAGTAATCCGAATCCAGGGTCTTGATGGTGCGGGTCTGGCGCTTGCCATTGCCCTGCGACACCTTGAGTGCACAGGCATCATGGCTTTATGGCCGGCTATCGTTTCGGGGTGATCAGTGCGAGATAAAACAGAGTCTTATCTTGCCACTGCGACTTGAATGGAGCTACTGGACATGTTGCAGATTGTGGGCTTGATCTGCTGAGGCGTGCGGGGCAGGGGAGGTCAGGTCAGTGGCAACCTTGCGCTGGTATCAGCTGATGTTGCCTTGATGGTGGTCACTTGGGTGGTGACCAAGCAGCAAGGAGGCCGCCGTGAGTTGCGGCCTGTCTGCATCGGGCGCTGCCGCTTGGCAGGCAGGATCAGTTGAGGTCTTCGATGGAGAACTCGCCAGCGATACCATCACAGGAGATGGCGAAACCGCCGCTGAAGCGGGTGCTGAACTGGATCAGAAACGCATCGGAATCCTGCTCTTGCACAGGCAGGTTGATGGGCTTGCTACGACGCAGGGGCTTGTGTGTATGTATGGTTTTCATCATTGTATTTCTCTATATAAATTAAGTGTTTGCTCCTTGTTTTTGCAAATTTCAGGTTAGTGGGCGCGGTCAACCGGTGGGGTCGACAAGCGCGCAGGAATACCCAGCCCGAGTCACGGGCGTCTGCACTGTCAAGGAATATGCTGATGCATAAATCAAATTGGGTGGGCAGATCGGGTCTGCACCGTGAGAGCCGGGCAACGCAGGCAGACAGCCTGACGGTTCTCAAGGCGAGTAAATCAGAGGAAGGTTATGTAGGTACTGGCAGGATTCATCTAACGTTGAAGCATTGCGAACATAAACAGGGCTGATTAACTAGCCGGCGCGCATTCTCTCCTCGATATGAATAAAAAGCAAACAATTATTTGGTGGTTTTGTATCAAATCCGTTTTTTTCTGTATCGCCAGTCACAAAAAGGGCTCCCGTCGGGAGCCCTTTTGAATGGTGCCAACAGTGATCAGCGGGTGACTCAGTAGTCGCCGCAGGCCTTCTTGGCGGCGGTGATCATAGGTGTAATGGTCATGCCCTGCACCACGATGGAGAACATCACCACCGAGTAGGTCATCACCAGTATGACCTGACGCAGATCGACGTTGTGCTCGGGTATCATCATGACACCGGAAGGCAGTGCCAGCGCCATGGCCATGGCCAGACCACCGCGCAGACCGCCCCAGGTGAGGATCCGCACCGAGAAGGTGTTGTAGTTGCGGAATTTGCGGAAAGCCATGTAGGGCAGCGACACGCTGATGAAGCGGGCGGCCAGACAGAGGGGAACCGCGATGACCAGCAGGATCCAGTCTTGCCAGGCGAGCTCCAGCAACACCAGCGCCAGACCGATCAGCAGGAACAGCAGGGCGTTGAGGAACTGGTCCATCAACTCCCAGAAGTGATCCAGGTGATGGCGGCTCTGCTCGGAGAAGCCGGAGTGACGGGTCCAGTTGCCGATCATGATACCGGTGACCACCATGGCCAGGGCGCCGGAGACGCCGATCATGTTGGCCAGCGCAAAGCCGGCAGTCGGGATGCACAGGGTCAGCAGCAGCTCCAGGGAGCCGTCATCGGTGGCGCTGATCATCACGTGGGCGATGAGGCCCAGCACGGCGCCGAACAGTATGCCGCCGAGGGCTTCATGCAGGAACAGGCCGGCCACGCTGCCGAAGGTGGGTTCCACCCCGCCAAAGGCGACGGCAAACACGGTGGCGAAGATCACCAGACCGACACCGTCGTTGAACAGGGATTCCCCTTCGATCTGGATGGCGATCTGGGGGGGCGCCTTCATCTTCTTGACGATGGCCAGCACGGCGATGGGGTCGGTGGGGGAGATCAGGGCCCCGAACAACATGCAGTAGACCAGCGGCAGCTCCCAGCCCAGCAGCTTGGCGATGAACCAGAAGCCGTAGCCGATGAGTAAGGTAGAGAGCAGGGTCGCCACGATGGAAAGAGTGGTGATTTCCCACTTCTGGCTACGCAATGCCTTCAGGTTGATGCCGAGACCACCGGCGAACAGCAGGAAGCCCAAGATCCCCTTCAGCAGGAAATTCTGGAAATCTATGCTCTCCATGGTTTTGACGGCCAGGGGTTCGAGATTGAACCAGCCCAGCTTACCGAACAGCACCAGCAGCGCGGAGATCAGCATGGATCCGGCGGTGATGGCGATGGTGGTCTGGATCTTCACAACATACTGATTGGCAAAGGCGATGAAGATCGCCAACGCTGCCAGGAAGCAGAGTGTGTAGTAGACGCTCATAGTTATTTTTCTCTTTAGTAAACAGCAAGCACGTACCCCTATTGAGGACGGGCATAGGGTACTCTGGGGTCACATGTTACTCATTACCTATTTGTGAGTATATGCAGCGAGATTACGGACAGATAGACGGCTAGATTTCCATTTGATTTGTTTGCTGCTAGGATGAAGTTCACGCAGTTGCATGGATGTAAGAGGAACGAGCGGTGTCGAGCATAGAGTCGAATAAAAAGTCGGACATAAAGAAGAGGCTGGAATCCTGTCTCAAGGAACGGATCCTGATCATCGATGGGGCCATGGGCACCATGATCCAGGGCTACAAGCTGGGCGAGACGGATTATCGCGGTGAGCGGTTTGCCGACTGGCATACCGACATCAAGGGTAACAACGACCTGCTGGTGCTGACCCGGCCCGGGATCATTCGTGAGATCCACGATCAGTATTGTGCCGCCGGGGCCGACATCCTCGAGACCAACACCTTCAACGCTACCCGCATCGCCATGGCCGATTACGAAATGGAGGCCTTCTCCGCCGAGATCAACCGCGAGGCCGCCCGCCTGGCACGCGCCGTGGCGGACGAGTGGACGGCCAAAGACCCGGCCAAACCGCGCTTTGTCGCCGGGGTGTTGGGCCCCACCAACCGCACTTGCTCCATCTCGCCGGACGTGAACGATCCCGGCAAGCGCAACGTCACCTATGACCAGCTGGTGGCTGCGTATACGGAGTCGACTCACGCCCTGATCGAGGGGGGCGCCGACCTCATCTTGATCGAGACCATCTTCGATACCCTTAACGCCAAGGCCGCTGCCTTCGCGGTGGATCTGGTGTTCGAGGCGCTGGGCTATGCCCTGCCGGTGATGATCTCTGGCACCATCACGGATGCTTCTGGCCGTACCCTCTCCGGCCAGACCACCGAAGCCTTCTATCACTCACTGCGTCATGTAAAGCCCATCTCGTTTGGCCTTAACTGTGCGCTCGGCCCCGATGAGTTGCGCCAGTATGTCGAAGAGCTGTCGCGCATCAGCGAGGCTCACGTCAGTGCCCACCCTAACGCCGGTCTGCCCAATGCGTTTGGTGAGTACGATCTGGATGCCGACGAGATGGCCGCCCATATCCGCGAGTGGGCTTCGAGCGGTTTCCTCAATCTGGTGGGGGGCTGCTGCGGCACCACTCCAACCCACATCCGCGCCATGAGCGACGCCGTGGCGGGTATCAAGCCGCGCGCCCTGCCCGAGCTGCCGGTGGCCTGCCGGCTGTCTGGGCTTGAGCCGCTTATTATCACGGCGGACTCCATGTTCGTGAACGTGGGGGAGCGCACCAACGTCACCGGCTCGGCCAAGTTCAAGCGACTGATCAAGGAGGGGCTCTACGACGAGGCCCTCGACGTGGCCAAGCAGCAGGTAGAGAGCGGCGCCCAGATCATCGACATCAATATGGACGAGGGGATGCTGGACGCTGAGGCGGCCATGGTGCGCTTCCTGAACCTCATCGCTGGCGAGCCCGACATAGCCAGGGTGCCCGTGATGATCGACTCCTCCAAGTGGGAAGTGCTGGAGGCGGGCCTCAAGTGCGTGCAGGGCAAGCCGGTGGTCAACTCCATCTCCATGAAGGAGGGGGAGGAGAAATTCATCCAGCAGGCCAAGCTGCTGCGCCGCTACGGCGCCGCCGTCATCGTCATGGCGTTTGATGAGGTGGGGCAGGCGGACACCCGTGCCCGCAAGTTCGAGATCTGCCAGCGCGCCTACCGCATCCTGGTTGATCAGGTCGGTTTCCCGCCGGAAGACATCATCTTCGACCCCAACATCTTCGCGGTGGCGACCGGCATCGACGAGCACAACAACTATGCGGTGGACTTCATCGAGGCGGTGAAGGACATCAAGACCCATCTGCCCCACGCCATGATCTCCGGCGGCGTCTCCAACGTCTCGTTTTCGTTTCGTGGCAACGAGCCGGTGCGCGAAGCCATTCACGCGGTCTTCCTTTATCACGCCATTCAGAACGGCATGGACATGGGAATAGTCAACGCCGGTCAGCTCGCCATCTATGAAGATATTCCGGCCGAGCTGAAGGCCAAGGTCGAGGCCGTGGTGCTCAACTTGAGTGACAGCGCCACCGAGGATCTGCTGGCCATCGCCGAGAAGTATCGCGGAGCCGGTGCCCAAGCCGAGGATCCGCGGGATCAGGAGTGGCGCAGCTGGCCGGTGGGCAAGCGGCTGGAGCACGCCCTGGTCAAGGGCATCACAGATTTTATCGAAGAGGATACCGAAGAGGCGCGGGCCGGCGCCGAGAAGCCGCTGCACGTCATCGAAGGGCCGTTGATGGATGGCATGAACGTAGTCGGCGACCTGTTCGGTGCGGGCAAGATGTTCCTGCCCCAGGTGGTGAAGTCGGCGCGGGTGATGAAGCGGGCGGTGGCCTATCTGCAGCCCTATATCGAAGCCGAAAAACAGGGCGGCTACAGCAACGGCAAGATAGTGCTCGCCACCGTGAAGGGGGATGTGCACGACATCGGCAAGAACATCGTCGGCGTTGTGCTGCAGTGCAACAACTACGAGATCGTGGATCTCGGCGTCATGGTCTCCTGCGAGACCATCCTCAAGACGGCGCGGGAAGTGGGAGCCGATATCATCGGTCTCTCTGGCCTGATCACACCGTCTCTCGACGAGATGGTACACGTGGCCAAAGAGATGGAGCGCCAGGGCTTCAAGTTGCCGCTCTTGATCGGCGGCGCCACCACCTCCAAGGCGCACACCGCGGTCAAGATAGAGCAGAACTACTGGGAGCCCGTGGTCTATGTCTCCAACGCCTCTCGCGCGGTGGGGGTG
>NZ_CAWNYS010000107.1:0-17403 GCF_963878295.1 Aeromonas sp. HMWF014
GCTCCAAGCTGACCAAGGCGCAGGAGCTCGGCATCACCATCTGGACTGAAGAAGAGCTGCAACAGGCGTTGCAAGCCTAGGTGGCTGCTGACCCTGTCTGATAAGAAGAGAACCCGGCGAGGCCGGGTTCTCTTTTTTGTTGCTGTGAATCACTCACGCAACAGGATCTTGTCGCGCCACTTGTCGGGCAGGGTGAGCTGCCAGCGGGCCAGCTCGTGCTTGCTGAATATATACTCGCCGCGCAGGGCAGCGCGCGGCGCCAGCGTGTTGGGCTGAGCCCCCGCCAGGATGGCGTTGACGAGCCCAGCCGCCTTGGCCCCCTGATCTCGCCCATCCAGCACCAGGCCACCGATGGCCCTGCCCGAGCCCACCGAAAACGCCCAGAAGCAGAACATGGGCACAGGGCTGTGGGTACTGGTCCATTCCAGCACAGTCTGTTCGCTGACGTGCTTGCCAGCATCGTCCACCAGCGTGTGGTAGAGGCCGATAAAGAGAGCTTCGTAGCCATTTTTTCTCGCGTTGAGTACCGTCTCCTGCCAGAGGCTGTAGTCACCTATGAGTTGGCTGTTGACCCGGGTCTGGCCGACCCGCAGATCGGTCTGGCTCTTGAACTCATCCTCGATAGCAGTGAGTGCCACGTTGCTGGAATCAAACAGTGCCAGTGCCTTCTTGATGCCACCCATCAGCTGGCTCATCTCACTGATGTTGCGCTTTAGCAGGGGACGCTCCAGCACGCCGGTGATCTTGGGGTGGCCGACCAGCCCCTTGTGGCGCGGGTTCTCGTTCATGCCGAGAAACACCACGGGGGTGCCGAGGGAGGCAATCTCGTGGGCCAGATAGTTGATGGCGTTGTCGTCACCGAGCACCACCAGATCCGGCTTGATCTGCTGGTAGAGGGCCAGTGCCTGTTGGGCAATCTTGTCGACATCGCCATTGGGCTGGCGCTTGGTGTCCATGTAGAAGTGGCTGATGTGGTTCTCGCCACTCAGATGGGCCTGCAGGCTGGCGTTGTAACTCTGATCCCACAGGTATTCGGAGTGATAGCTGCTGATCACCAGGATCTCGGCCGCCCACAACCGGTAGGGCAGGAGGCACAGCAGCAGTAGCAGGGGCTTGGCCATGTCGGGTCCCGTTGATGGCAATGACATTCCGTACATTATGCCTGTTTTACGCCACGGGTACCCTCGTCAACTATGGTCGCAGGGGGGCGCTTTTTACTGTCATGGTCCCATCGAACGCCAGCCCTTACCAGGCTTGGGATGTCCTTTTATGGGGCTGTTCTTCACTGGTCGGGAACTGCGCCACTCGCCTCAAAACCTGTTCTGGATCAAGAAATAAGGCCGCGCTTTGGTGCCTAATAGACACCATATATAGGGATGTATTCGTTTTTAATCCCTATATGTTGTGTTATCAAGCTGTGTATAAGCTGTTCCCTTCCTATCTTCAGCCCTGGCTTGTCAAGTCTCGGCTGAATTTATTTGCGTCCAGGATGAGATGCCGGGAGGGGGGCCCAACAAGGGTGAGCCAGAGGCAAATGCCTGGCCTTTTAAACGGGGAAAATCGATGAAACCGGTTGTGATAAAACGTGATGGATGTCGCGCACCATTCAATGCCCAGCTGATTGCCGAGGCAGTGGGCCGAGCGGCAGAAGCGGTCAATCAGGCCAGTTCGGCTCTGGCACTGCGTATCTCAAGCGCGGTCAGTCAGGAGCTGGAAGGGCGTGGTGAGGTGGATATCCACGAGATCCAGAACCGGGTTGAAAACCATCTGATGGCCTCCGACGACAAGGCCATCGCCCGTGCCTACATCGAATACCGTCACGACCGGGATCTGGCTCGCGAGGCCCGCGGCCGGCTGGCCCAGGAGATCCGTGGTCTGGTCGAGCAGACCAACGCCGCCCTGCTCAACGAGAACGCCAACAAAGACTCCAAGGTGATCCCGACCCAGCGTGACCTGCTGGCCGGTATCGTCGCCAAGCACTACGCCACCAGTCACATGCTGCCCCGGGATGTGGTGCAGGCCCACGAGAGCGGCGATCTGCACTTCCACGATCTCGACTACTCGCCCTTCTTCCCGATGTTCAACTGCATGTTGATCGATCTGAAGGGGATGCTGACCCACGGCTTCAAGATGGGTAATGCGGAGATCGATACCCCGAAATCCATCAGTACGGCCACCGCCGTGACCGCCCAGATCATCGCCCAGGTGGCGAGCCACATCTATGGTGGCACCACCATCAACCGCATTGACGAGGTACTGGCCCCCTATGTGACCATCAGCTGGCAGAAACACAGGGAAGTGGCCGAGGAGTGGGGCATCAACGATGTGGACGCTTACGCCATGGCCCGCACCGAGAAGGAGTGCTACGACGCCTTCCAGTCACTGGAGTACGAGGTCAATACCCTGCACACCGCCAACGGTCAGACCCCCTTCGTCACCTTTGGCTTCGGCCTTGGCGACAGCTGGGAGTCGCGCATGATCCAGGGTGCCATCCTCAGCAACCGCATTGCCGGCCTTGGCAAGAACAGAAAGACGGCCGTGTTCCCGAAACTGGTGTTCGCCATCAAGGATGGCCTCAATCACAAACAGGGCGATCCCAACTACGACATCAAGCAGCTGGCGCTGGAGTGTGCCTCCAAGCGGATGTATCCGGACATCCTCAACTACGACCAGGTGGTCAAGGTGACCGGCTCCTTCAAGACGCCCATGGGCTGTCGCTC
Source organism: Aeromonas sp. HMWF014 (assembly GCF_963878295.1). Classification (NCBI taxonomy): domain Bacteria; kingdom Pseudomonadati; phylum Pseudomonadota; class Gammaproteobacteria; order Aeromonadales; family Aeromonadaceae; genus Aeromonas; species Aeromonas sp. HMWF014. The sequence goes on from NZ_CAWNYS010000107.1 coordinate 2,721, forward strand.
CTTCCTCGGGGCTTATGAGGAAAATGGTGAGCTGATCCATGAAGGACGCAACAACATAGGGGTGGTCAGCCTCAACCTGCCGCGTATCGCCCTGAAATCCCGCGATGAGGCGGATTTCTGGGACAAGCTGGATGCCGCCCTGCGCGTGGCCAAGACAGCGCTCATGTATCGCATCGAGCGTCTCGACGGCGTCAAGGCGCGGGTCGCCCCTATCCTCTATATGGAAGGAGCCTGCGGTGTGCGTCTGAAGGCAAATGACAACGTCAGCGAGATCTTCAAGCACGGCCGCGCCTCCATTTCGCTCGGCTATATCGGGGTGCACGAGACCATCAACGCCCTGTTTGGCACCGATGTCCATCTGTTTGACAGCGACACCCTGCGCCAGAAGGCCATCGCCATCATAGCGCGGCTCAAGAGGGCGACCGACGAGTGGAAAGAGGAAACCGGCTACGGCTTTAGCCTCTACTCCACCCCGAGCGAGAACCTCTGCACCCGTTTCTGCCGCATCGACGCCAAGGAGTTTGGGGTGGTGGCGGGCGTGACCGACAAGGGCTATTACACCAACAGCTTCCACCTCGACGTGGAGAAGCAGGTCAACCCGTACGACAAGCTGGACTTTGAGGCGCCCTATCCGCCCATCGCCAGCGGCGGCTTCATCTGCTACGGCGAGTACCCCAACATCCAGCACAATCTGGAAGCGCTCGAAAACGTCTGGGATTACAGCTATGACAAGGTGCCCTACTACGGTACCAACACCCCCATCGACGAGTGCTATGACTGCGGCTTTACCGGCGAGTTCGAGTGCACCTCCAAGGGCTTTACCTGCCCGCGCTGCGGCAACCACGACCCGGCCAAGGTGTCGGTGACCCGCCGTGTCTGCGGCTACCTCGGCAGCCCGGATGCGCGCCCCTTCAATGCGGGCAAGCAGGAAGAGGTGAAGCGCCGCGTCAAACATATGTGAGCGCAAACGCGATGAAGCGCTGGCCCCTGACTCAAGGGGCCATTTTCATTGGAGGGCGGCAGCCATGCCGCTCTGCCATGAGCGAGGCAGGAAACAAGCGATGCACTACCACCAATACTACCCGGTTGATGTGATCAACGGCCCAGGCACCCGCGCCACCCTGTTTGTCTCGGGCTGCGAGCACCAGTGCCCGGGCTGCTATAACCAGAGCACCTGGCGGCTCGATGGCGGCCAACGGTTTGATCAGGCCATGTGCGATCGCATCATCCGGGATCTCAACGACACGCGCATCAAGCGGCGAGGTCTGTCGCTCTCCGGCGGCGATCCGCTCCACCCGGCCAACGTGCCTCATGTGCTGGCGCTGGTGAAGCGGGTGCGCGCCGAGTGTCCGGGCAAGGATATCTGGTGCTGGACCGGTTATTTGCTCAATGAGCTCTCAGATGCCCAGCGCGAGCTGGTTGCCTTGCTGGATGTGCTGGTGGATGGCAAGTTCGAAAAAGCGCTGGCGGACCCGGGTCTGCTCTGGCGTGGCAGCAGCAATCAGCAGATCCACAACCTCAATGCCAGGGGTGAAGCGGGTGAGCGTATTCCCTCTCTGGTTTGCAGTTGAAGCCAAGGCTGTTTATGGTTAGCCCATCCCTATATCGACGACATCATTGACGAGGAGAGCCGAGATGAGTCATCTGTTCAAGATCCTGCTGGCCATTTTCCTGCCCCCTGTGTGCGCTTTTATCCAGGTGGGTTTTAGCCTGCACTTTTTAATCAACATAGTGCTGACCCTGCTCGGTGGCCTGCCCGGCATGGTGCATGCGCTCTGGCTGGTGGTGAGTGACAGGCGCGGCTGAATCAGGCTATCCGTTGCATGCTGAGCCAACCCGACCGGGTTGGCTTTTTTTATGATGTTCAAACGGCGTCGACTTGTTACCGTCACTGGTCGGCCATCGTGCCGGAGGATGGCGCCGCGTCATCCTGAGCCGACTCAACAAGGCGTGTTGGATGCGTTTGAATGTCTTGCTGCTGGGCGCTGTGCTCGGCCTGCTTGGGGGCTCAGTGACGCTGAACCAGCCGCCGATCGATATGCCCCCGGAGCAGTTGTCAGGGTACGGGTACAGGAAGAAGAGACTGGGTGGTTCCGCCCTGTAGGAGACCTGCCCGGCAAGCAGCCGGTCAAGGGGTATGTGGCGATCCGCTATCTCATCGACTCCAATGGCAACCTGTTCAGTCCCGAGAGAGTGGCATCCGAGCCGCCCGGTGTGCTGGATCTCGTCGCCTTGTCGGGCTTGGCCAAGACCCGCTATCGGGTCGCCGAGCAGAACCCGGACGCCATACCGGTGCGTGTCGTGAGTCGCTTGGATATCGAGGTTAAATAACAAAATCCCGGCCAGGCCGGGATTTCTCATTACTGTTGTTTGCAGTCGTTGTAGACGCTCTGCCACTCGCCATCCTTGTCGCGCATCTCGACGAATCCTCCCTCCCCCTTGTTCCACCAGATGGCCTCATGGTCATCGGTATAGCGAGCGCCGGAGGCGGAGACTGTCTGCGGCAGGGTGTAATCCTTGCCATCGGGCAGTGCCAGCTTGACGAAATTCAGGCTCTGGTCGGAGAGGGCGAAGTAACTCACCTGCACCTTCTTGCCCTGCTCACACAGATAGGTGACGGGATCGCCGCCGGTCACGCTCAATGTGGTGGCCCCGCGTTCGCAACCGCTCAGCAGGGTCAGGGCCGTGATGCCCAGCAACATAATATTGGCGTGCTTCATCTTGAACTCTCCATCGGTATCAACCGGCTTGAGCCTACCAGTTTGTGCCCAAGTCGCAATCTTCCCGGGGGTGGATTGCGTCGGTAAGTGTCCGGATGACTCGCATTGTCATACCAATGCAGCTTGCCGGATGATAGGTGTGTCGAGGGGGCATCTCATGGCTTGCTCCAGGATATCCAGAATGTCGCTGTCTATGGTCTCGTCAAATTTGCGGGCGAACAGGTGCTCGCTTTGTTGCAGGGCCTCGGCGTCGTGCACCGTGTAGTCGCGCGGGCGCAGCTTGATGTCACCCATGGGGATCCAGTCGATGGCTCGCTTGTCATCGTTGACTATCTGGCCCTGATAGCTGGTGTTCATGATCACCGTCTGGAAGAAGCCCTCGTCAGCGATCAGGGTGTGGCGGTAGAAATCCTTGAAACGATCGACCTCGGGGCTGTGGCTGACGAATTCGCAGAAGGCCCGGCTCAGGATCATCCACTGATTGCCAATGTAGGGGGTCACACCTTCCAGGTAGGGACGGGTCTTCACCGGTTCGCACACCAGCTCCTGGGCGGTTTCAGTCACATAGTGATCGATACGGTGCAGGGTGTCCGGTCTGTGCTGGCGCTGATCCGCGACCTTGAGGAAATCCTTGCCCTTGTGATCGCGCAGGAAGTCATGAATGTCACTCTGGGAGCGCAGCGGGAAGTCCTGGGCGCTCAGATTGATGAAGAACTCCCACTCCTTGTTTTGCTCCAGCAGCGCCGCTATGCCGCGCAGCTCCGCATCCACCAGGCTGTAGCCGCCCCAGAGCGCATTCTTGCTGGGGAGCATGCCAGCGTTGGGGTAATCCGCCAGAAACCGGGTTATCTCCTGCTGCAGCTCAGGGCCCGAGCTCTTGTCCACGTGGATCAGGTAGTGGTTGCTGTCGTGGTAAATCGCCTTGAACAGGCGCTTGAACTGATCGGGATAGCGATGCACCAGAATGAGATAGGCAATCATGTCAATGTGTCCTGTGTGGGCGGCAGGGCTGCGCCAAACAGAAAATCGCCTCAGGCCGCTGGCTTGAAGCTTGTTTTCGTCGGGATGGCCGCTGTCGCAGTAAAAAGAGTGGATAGCAGATAACAACAGTGAGAACAGGCTGCGACGGGGAAGGGATGCGCCTTATGGCATCGGGTCAATACAGCTGGTCTGGCGACGTCAGGTTGAGGGTGAGAGGTGGGCAAGGGCTGCCCTGGCTGGCGACTCTTTTGCATGACAAGCCTGTCATCAGGTGCAGAGCGCAATCGGCCGGTAAGTGAGGGGCCACATTAGCACGGTTCGGGCCAGCGTCGTCATATATCGCCGGTGCCGCAGAAAAACCATTCAATGGAGTCCAAGTCTGGCTTCGACGTCCCATACCAGCCCTTGCCAGCATCGTTATCGTTGTCGTCAGACAAGAAGGGTCGATCTGCAACACGCGGGCAAAAAAACGCCCCGCAGACGTGGCGGGGCGAAAGGCAGCAGATCCTTTGCTATTGGAAAAGGGTTCAATAACCGAATCGGGTCGCCTCGAAGCGGTTAAGCAGCCGGTGGATGAGGTAACAGGCCAGCAGGGTGGCGACGATGGCAAACAGTATGCTGCTCACCCGATAGAGGGCGCTGAACACCAGATCGTTGCCCGGGGCCAGGTACTGGCCAAACAGTATGCCGAGGGTGGTGAGGGCGCCGAAGCCGACCCCGGAGCCGCTCGCCTCCTTCACATGGGCGTGGCTGAACAGCATGGCGCCTAGCCAGAGCATGGGGGCGACCAGCAGGAGCAAACCGGACCAGTCGTAGAGCACCAGCTGGCCGAGCAGGCCGAAGGTCACACCGAGCAGTGTGCCCATGGCCCGCTTGCGGGCGTAGCTCAGCGCACCGTTCCAGTGCATGGGAAACAGCAGCAGCAGGGTGGTGGCCTGGGCGGACATGGAGTCCCGCAAGTCGAAGATCTGGAACACCATGAAGGAGAGGGTGGCTATGCTGGCGCCGAGCAGGGCCTCGTGCCGCATCCGGTGTGGTGCCTTGGGGGGCGCAGCCGGCTTGGGCCGCTCTTCCACATCCGGGATCAGTGCCGTCATCAGGTAGGCGATGAGCACCGACAGGGTGCTGGCCCACAGATTGTTGAAGATGAGGTCGTTGAGATCGGTCTGCGGGTAGCTGGCAAAGTGCAGCATGATACTGAGGCTCATCACGCCATTGGCGCCAAACAGGAACAGGCTGCCCCGGGACATGGCGGCAAAGCGGTAGAGAAACAACAGGAAGGCGATGGGGATCATCAGGCCGGGATGGCCGCCAAACAGCCCTCCCAGCAGCCCCACTTCCACCCCGCAGATAACGGCGGCCGCCATCAGCTGACGGGCGGCATGGCCGTTCATCACAGGCACCATGCCCAGCAGCAATACCGGGGTCACGGTATAGAGGACGCCATAGTTCCAGCCAAACAGCTTGCAGAGCAGGAAGCCAAGGGTGCAGCCAAAGGCGATGCGCAGACATTGGCGCAGCTCGTTGGCGGTGAGGGGCCTGTGCCACAGATTCATCGTTGCCACCTTAGTAGATGTAGTGCAGCAGGCTGAGCAGGCGGATCTGGCCACGGGCAAACAGAGCGCTTAGTGCGTTGTCCGGCAGCAGTTGCACTGTGGCGCGGGCACCGGCCGGCAGGTGGCTTGGCAACTGCTCCAGCGTCAGGTGTACCCGCAGCCGCTGGGCGTTGCGCACCCAGCGATCCGATTCGGTGGGGCTGGCCAGCAGACCGTTGGCATCGAACTGACCGGCGCTGACTCCGGCATCCAGGCTGGTGACACGGGCCGGATAAAGCTTGCCCGGCTCGCCATCGAAGGCGACCAGCGCCTGGCTATCCTGAGCCACGTGCCGCAGGCTCTTCTCGCGAAAATCGGCGATCACGTCCACCTGCTCGGAGACTAGCGCCAGCAGCGGGGCTCCGGCTGCGGCGAAGCTGCCCGGCTTGAGTTGCAGATTGGTGATGATGCCATCCTGACTGGCCTGTATCTGGCTGTAGGAGAGGTTGAGCTCGGCTTGGGCGAGGTGGTTACGCGCCTGGCGTAGCAACAGGTTGTCATCACCGGGCAGGCCGCGGTTCACCCTGGCCTGGGTCATGCGGGCCTTGCTGGCCATCACGTTGGCCTGGGCAGTGCGCAACGCGCTGTCGGCGTCATCTTTTTGCTGATCTGACACCATGCGACGGCGATAGAGTGCATCGATGCGTTCTGCTTCCCGCCGCTTCTGGGAGGCCTGACTCTGCAACGAGTTGAAGTCGGCGGCAGCGGCGTTCAGGGTGGCGTCGAGCTGACGGTTCTGCTGCTCGGCCTGATCCAGCGCGAGCCGGGCCTGTTCGACGGCCAGTTCAAAGGGGGTGGGATCGAGCGTGAACAGCAGATCCCCCTGTTTGACATGTTGGTTGTTGCCGACGGCGACCTGCGCCACCTTGCCACTGACTTGGGGGGCCATCTTGGTCACGACACGGGTGGCCATGGCTTGCGGGGTGAGCGGCATCTTGAGGTCGGCCAGCAGGAAGTAGCCAAATAGCAGTATGAAGCTCCCCATGGCCCATTTTATCCAGCGTTTGAATTGTTGATCCGGGGTCATCCTATTCTCTCTCTTCACTCTGTGAACCTATCTTGCCGAGGGCGTTGGCGGAGATCCGGTGCACTATGTCTTCAAATTGTTCCAGCTCTCGCTGGCTGATGCCGGTGAGCAGGTCCCGGCGAATGTCCATGATGCGATGCTCGATCTGGTCGAGCAGCGCCTTGCCCGCTGGCGTCAGGGTGACGATGCGGGCCCGTTTGTCCTTGCAACAGCAGTGGCGCTCCACCAGCCCCTGCTCTTCCAGCAGACCCAGGGTGCGCATCAGGGAGGGCAGCTCTATCTCCAGTGCCTCGGCGAGCGTCTTCTGGCTGAGGTGACCTCCGAGGCGACTGAGTTTCCACAGTGCAGTCCAGCGGGGATGGGTCAGACCCAGCGGCGCCAGCTCGAGATCGGCCACGGTACGCCACAGTCGATGCAGTCGTCCGACGCGCTCGGCGAGGGACAACTCGCGCAACATTTCCAGATCTTTCATCATGAGCACTCTCAATTTACTTAGCTTGCTAAGCATTGTAATTGTTTAGCAGGCTAAGTAAATGGTGTGGTCGAGATCTTGTTTATAAAAAATCAGGTGGGTTTCTTATGGCGCCTTTTGATGAATAAAGGGCTTCGCAAGAGGCTTTTTGGGTTTGGAATGAGCGAAAGATGCGCGAAATCCCATGGAATACCCTGGCGGGATAAATAAACGTGGGCTGGCTGGTGGGATGAAAATAAGGCAAGGGTCGCGCCTGCTATTATTTTTGGTCAACAGGATGTCATATAAATTCGGCAGCCTGTTTTTTATCCACTAATATTGATGGGTCAGCTAAACAGGGAGACGATAGCTGTGGAACGATATGAATCGGGTGACCCCCATTTCTCAATCGAGAGCCTGCTGGCCGATGGAGAATATGTTGCCGACGCACATTATGGCCCCAGTCTGGAAGCGAGTGATATCTGTCATGAATTTGACCCTGCCAATATTCCACTGTTATTAGCCGAATAGCGAAAGCGAGCAGGTTGAAATGAGGCTCAGGCCATTCAGGCGAGCCCGGTCCTTGGGGCATGCACTGTCCCACCTGCTTCATTTTATCGCTCTGGAAGGCACCGCTGTTGTTTCGCGCCCGCGGAGCAACCCACATCATATCCCTCCCGGAACTGCCTCTTGCCGGTGACACCCGGGGCCTGATGATCCACCAGCCTCAGTTCATGGGATCGCGCAGGTGCTATGCCAGCGTTGTTGCCCTGTTGATATGAAGGCACAGCCTATATATGGGCTGCCGTCATCCGACAGCTATCCGATTATTTCTTGCCTGTTGGTGGGTGAAATTTAATCATTTTTTAATGCCCGTCCCGCCAGGTCGTGGCGTCACGCCGACATCACTCTTTATGTCTGTGTCTGGCCAGCGTAGTTCAGGGCGCGTGAATAACGCGGGCGGTGGCCATTTTATGGCCATAGCGTTTAAGGTTTTAATGTTTTTATATGCCTTTGTAATCGGGCTAACCGACAGGGAAAGGGAGGATCACTAGAGTAGCGCTACACCACACGTTGGAGCATAACAATGAAAAACCTCTCTACCCCACAAACCAGGGTTGCGCTGTTTGGCGACCGACAAATTGCCGGCATGCCCATGATGATCTTTCTCGGGCTTGCCACCTGCGTGCTCTTTTCTGGCTGGAATGGATCCTTGCCGCTCGGCATGGTCGGCGCGTTGGCGCTGATGTTCGTGCTCGGTACCCTGCTGACCGAGCTGGGCGAACGCATCACTCCCATACGTGAGTATCTGGGGGGCGGCACCATACTCGCCATCTTCGGCGGCGCCGCCCTGTTTGAATACCGGATCCTGCCAGTCGAGGCGGGTCAGGTGATCATCGGCTTCATGAAGGAGGGGGGCTTTCTCAACTTCTTCATCGCCAGTCTGGTGACCGGCTCTGTCTTTGGCATGAGCAGTGCCCTGCTGAAAAATGCCGCCATGCGTTACCTGCCGGTCATTCTGGGGGGCGTAACCCTGGCGCTGCTCAGCGTTGGCCTGGTCGGCGCTCTGATGGGTTATGGCTTCAAGAATGCAGTGTTACTTATCGGCCTGCCCATCATGGGCGGTGGCATGGGTGCTGGCGCCGTACCGCTGGTGGAGATCCTCTCCGGCCCGATGCAGATGTCCAGCGCCGATCTGCTGTCACGCATGGTGCCCGCCGTGGTGATCGCCAACACCCTGGCCATTCTGGTGGGCACAGTGCTGGCCCGTCTTGGCCGTCGTTACCCCTCCCTGACTGGCAACGGCCAGCTGATGATCAAGGAGATCAGCCAGAACGTGGCCGAAGAGCAGACTCAGGCCCCGACGCTGGAGAGTCTCGGCATCGGGCTCTTTATCAGCTCCTGCATGTTCGTACTGGGCTCCCTGCTCGGCAACTTCATTCCCATGCACCCCTTTGCGCTGATGATACTGGCAGTGGCCATCATCAAGGTGAGCGGCGTGCTGCCACGTCGTTACGAGCAGGCTGCCGCCGACTGGTACCAGTTCGTGGTCGGCAATCTGACTCCCTCCCTGCTGGTGGGGATAGGCGTCGCCTACACCAGCATCCCAGAGCTCATCAGCGCTTTCTCTATCAGCTATTTCGTGCTGGTGCTGGTGACAGTGGTTGGCGGTGCCCTTGGGGCAGCCCTGGTGGGGCGCATGATAGGTTTCTATCCCATAGAGGCGGCCCTCACCGGCGGTCTGTGTATGGCCAATATGGGGGGCACGGGCGATGTGGCTGTGCTGTCGGCGGCCCAGCGCATGAAGCTGATGCCGTTTGCCCAGATCTCTTCCCGTCTCGGGGGCGCCGTCATGTTGATCCTGGCCACCCTGCTCATCTCGCTGCTGGCATAAGGAAAAGACAATGAACGACATCATGATGGGCACCAGCCTGCCCTATGCAGAACGCAAGCGACAGGGGCTGATGGGGCGTATGCCCCATAAAGAGGAGTCCCTGGCCCAGCAACGGCGCCGTATCTATCGCCTGGTCTCAGCCATGCAGAGCCCGTTCGATCAGCACCTGCTGCTGCGCCAGCTGCAAGAAGACAACCCGGTGCTGTTTTACGATCTGGTGCGCCACCACCTGCCGGAGCTGCTGCCCATTATCTACACCCCAGTGGTGGGAGAGGCGTGTCAGCGTCACAGCGACCTCTATCTGCGCAGCCACGGTCTCTACCTCTCCTGGCATGACAGGGACGATCTGGATGCCATCTTCGCCGCGGTAGAGCAAGAGGTGGATGTCATCGTCATCTCTGACGGTGAGCGGGTGCTGGGGCTCGGCGATCTCGGTATCGGCGGCATGGGGATCTGCATCGGCAAGCTGGCGCTCTACTCGGCCGCTGGTGGCATCGACCCGGCGCGCACCCTGCCCCTGTGCGTCGACGTCGGCACCAACAACCCCGAGCTGCTGGAGGATGACTCCTACCTCGGCTGGCAGGCCAACCGGGTGGATGGCGAATCCTATTACCACTTCATGGATCGGGTAGTGGCGGCCATTCGCACACGCTGGCCCCAGGTGGTGCTGCAGTTTGAAGACTTCGCCGGCAAGCATGCCGCGAACCTCTTGGCCCGCTATCGGGACGAGCTGTGTATGTTTAACGACGATATTCAGGGCACGGCGGCGGTCGCCTCGGCCTGTGTGCTGGCGGGCTTGCAGCAGGCGGGCAGCCAGCTGGCCGACACCCCTGTGCTCATCGTTGGTGCCGGCTCGGCGGGTTGTGGCATCGCCGCCATGCTGGCTCAACTGGCGGGAGGCTCGGAGCGGGTGCAGCTGTTTGATCAGGATGGACTGGTCTGCCTGGATCGCGCCAACCTGACCCCGTCCCAGCGGCCGTTTGCCCGCCCGGCGCAAGAGGCCTGCGGCGAGCTGTCTGCGCTCATTGAACGCCTGCGCCCCGGCGTACTGATCGGGGTGAGCGGCCAGGGTGGCCTGTTTGATGAAGCCGTGCTCAGCGCCATGGGCGCCGCCTGTGAGCGGCCCGTGATCCTGCCGCTCTCCAACCCCACCCGTAGCGCCGAAGCGACGCCGGAGCAGGTGTGGCAGGCCACCGGGGGACGCGCCCTGCTCGCTACCGGCAGCCCCTTTGCCCCTGTGACGGTGGCGGGGGAGGTGCGGGTAGTCTCCCAGTGCAACAACGTCTACGTGTTTCCGGGCATTGGCCTGGGGGCCTGCGCGGTCAAGGCGTGCCGCATCAGCGATGGCATGCTGCAGGCGGCGGTGCGGGCTGTGGGTGCCTATCCACTGGCCGAGGGGCGGCTGTTGCCTCCCATTGAGCAGGTGGGGGAGGTGGCCCGCGCGGTCGCCAGAGCCGTGGCCCTCACCGCCCGCGAGGAGGGATTGGCCGATTTTAGCGGTGATCCTGCGCCACTGATTGACCAGACCTGGTGGCGCCCGCACTATTGGTCCGCTTCCTGATGTTGCAAGGCTAATCGATGAAACTGCGCCACCAACTGGTTACCCTCTCTCTGGGTCTGTCACTGCTGCTGATCGTGATTCTGGGCAGCCTGCTTGCCCTTTTTATCCGCCATCTGCTGGAGAGCACTCTGCAGGAGAATGGTGCCGATCTGGCGCGGGTGCTGGCGGCCGACAGCCGGGTGGTGCAAGCCCTGCAACAGGGCAGTGATCCCGGTTTGCGCGACTATGTGGAGGGGATCAGCAATCGCACCGATGCCGCCTACATGGTGGTGACAGATGAACACGCCCACCGCCTGAGCCACCCTTCGCCCGAACGGATCGGTGGCCTCTTCCGTGGTGAAGACATCTGGCCGGCCCTCCATGAGCGGCTCAGCTACTGCTCCGAAGATGAGGGCACATTAGGCCCGGCCATTCGCTGTTTTGCTCCGGTGATCGGGCCCGATGGCCGCGCCATGGGCGCCGTGGTGGTGGGTTACCTGATGCAGACGGTGGAGGACATCTATCTGGAGCGGATCGCTCTGCTGGTCACAGCCATCCTTGCCGTGCTGGGTTGTGGTCTGCTGCTGGCGCTCTGGCTGCAACATCTGCTGCGTCGCACCCTGCTGGATCTGGAGCCCGAAGCCATTGTCAATCGCTTCGTGCTGCAGGAGCTGGTGCTGGAGCACATCTCGGAGGGGGTGATAGCCATCGACAGCGGGGGCAATATTCGGATGCTCAACAGCGCTGCCTTCTATCAACTGCGTCTGCCGGGCACAGGGCGTCATGCTCTGCTGGGGCAGCCCCTTGCCGAGTTGTCACCACCACTGGCGCCCGCCTTGACCCAGCTCGAAACCGAGCTGGGCTTCACTGTGCACGGTGAGGCGTTCGTGGGGCGCTGGCAGGCGGTGGAGGGCAAGGTGCCCGGTCGCCTGCTGATCTTCAGTCGCCCCGAGGTGACCGGCAGCCTCGGCATGCAGGTAACCCATCTGCGCCAGTATGCCGAGATGCTGCGGATGCAGACCCACGAGTTCGCCAACAAGCTGAGCAGCCTCTCCGGCTTGCTGCAGCTCGGTCATGTGGATCAGGCGGTGGAACTCATTCAGCAGGAGAGCGAGGCCTGCCAGACCATGTTGCAGGGGCTGCTGCGGGCCATCGAAGATAAGCCGGTGGCGGGGCTTATTCTCGGCAAATTCAGCCGGGCGCGGGAGCTGGGGGTAGAGCTGGTGCTGGATCCCGACTCGGCGCTGGGAGAGTATCCGGCGGCGGTGTCGGCGGATCTCATCACCCTCATTGGCAACTTGCTCGACAATGGCATTCGCGCCGCTTGGGCCAGGCGCAAGGCGTGTCCGCCGCGGGTGCTGATTTCCCTCAACGATTTTGGTCGCAGGCTGGTGATAGAGGTGGAGGACAGCGGCGAGGGGGTAGACGAAGCGCTGGCGGATCATTTGTTTGATTACGGCATCAGCCGTCAGACGGGTGATCACGGGGTTGGCCTCTTCCTGGTCAAGGAGACGGTGGCCAGACGAGGGGGTGTGATAGAATGGCGCCGCACCGCCGAACAGACCACTCTGTTCGGTATCTACTTGAATAAAAACCAATTGGTGTGATCTATGGCGCCCATATTCACTCTGGTGATCGAGGATGACGAACGGATTGGATCCATTCTGTCCGAGCTGGTCTCCTCCACCCCCGGATTTTCCCTGCTGGGTCGGGCCGAAAGCCTGACCCAGGCCGACCTCATGATGCGAGCGACCCAGCCGCAGCTGCTGCTGGTGGATATTTCCCTGCCCGACGGCTCTGGCCTCGAGTGGGTCAACCGGCTGCGTAGCCATAACCGTGAGGCTTACGTCATCATGGTGACCGCCTCCTGCGATGTTGAGACGATACAGCAGGCCCTCAACCTGGGGGTGCAGGATTACATCATCAAGCCGCTGCGGCTGTTTCGCATCCAGCAGAGCCTGGACGAGATCCTGACCCTGCACAGGCGTATCAGCGAGCGGGGCTCTCTGGAGCAGAGCGACCTGGATCGGCTGATGGGCAAGGGGCGTCCCCAGGCCAGGGAGATACGTGATACCCCCAAGGGGATCGACGCCATCACGCTGCGTCAGGTGCTGGAGCTGCTGGCCGGTGAACCGGATACCGCGTTTTCCACGGATACGGTGGCGCTGCGACTGTCGCTCAGCCGCACTACGGCGCGCCGCTACCTGGAGTATCTGGAGTCCGAAGACAGGGTCGATGTGGATCTCAACTACGGCCAGCGTGGTCGGCCGGAGCGGCGCTACCACTGGCGCCGGAGCAATTGAGCCTGCGGATTTTAGCGCGAAGATGCATGCAAGAAGGGAGCCTCGGCTCCCTTCTTGCATTGTGTTGCAGCGGCTTGTCTCGTCGGTTTATGCCTCCCCGGCAAGGGCGGAGCGCACCCTGGGTCTGAGCTGGGAGAGCATGACGCCGGTCAGGATCAGACCACCCCCCAGCAGGTGATAGCCGTGAACGGGCTCTCCCAGGGTGATGACGGCAATGAGGGCGGTACACAGCGGCATCAGGTTCATGAACACAGAGGTGCGCTCCGCCCCCATGCAGGCGAGGCCGCGCATCCAGCAGTAGGCGGCCAGCAGGGAGGAGGCGAGCCCGGCAAACAGCACCAGGCCCCAGCCCTCGGCGGGTACCGCCAGGGAGTCTGCGCTGAGGGCGACCGGGATCAGCAGCAGCACAGCCAACAGGATCTGCATGTAGAGGTTGAGCCAGGGACCGAACGGCAGTTGCCAGCGGCGGATCAGCAGACCATAGAGGGCGTAGCTGGCGGAGCCGAGCAGCATGAGCCCATCCCCAGGGTTGATGCCGTCGTGCAGCAGAGCCAGCGGTTGGCCCTGGCTCAGCAGCCAGAATACCCCGAACAGCGAGATGCTCATGCCAAGCAGTGCCTGCTTACCGGGGCGCTGGCCGAAGAAGATCGCGCTCTGCAGCAGGGTCAGCAGCGGGATGAGGGAGCCAATGACCCCCATGTTGGTGGCCGAGGTGGTGTGTGCGGCGTAATAGGCAAGGCACTGGTAGAGCACCATGCCAAGGGCCGCCAGCACCAGCAGCTTGCCGAGCCAGGGGCGGATTTCGTGGCGGCGGCGCCACAACTGCGGCAGGCAGAAGGGGGTCAGTGCCAGGGCGGCTATCACCCAGCGGTAAAAAGAGATGGCTGCCGGGTCGATCACACTGGCGGCGGCCTTGGACACCACTGTATTGGTGGCCCAGATCAGCACGGCCATCAGCGGAAACATAAGCGGAAAGAAGATACGCATCAAAGGATCCTTGTTAACAGGGGGCCAAGTCTACCCTTGTCTTTCTGTTATCAAATAACGTAAAACTGACAATTCATCCCGCAGAAAGGACAAGTCACCCGCAATGGCCGTGCATCAGTATCACCCGACCGACTTACATCTGCCCGAGCCCAACCCCCTCTATCTGCGTTATCAGCAGATCCAGGCCGAGAGCGCCTGCGCGCCACACAGCCACCCCTGGGGCCAGCTCAGCCTGATAAGTCTGGGGGTGATGGAGATAGTGCTGGATCAGCACCGGCTGGTGGCTCCCGCCGACTACCTTATCTGGGTGCCGGCGGGTCTGGAGCATGCCTCCTACAACCAGCAGGCCCTCGACTACACCTCCATCTATGTCAATCATGCTCTGGCGGCCAAGCTGCCAGCCGAGCCACGCCTGCTGGAGATGACACCGCTCATCCGGACCATGCTGGCAGATTTTTGCGAGCGCAAGCTGGGCCACATGCAGGATGAATGGGATGTGTGCCAGGCCGAGCTGCTGGTGGAGAAGCTGACTCGCACCCGCTGCCAGGAGAGCTACCTGCCCATGAGCCAGGACAAGCTGCTGGCTCCCATGCTGGCGGCGCTCCACTGCGATCCTGCCGATCCGCGCACCCTGGCCCAGTGGGCCGAACAGTTGCACAGCACGGAGCGCACCCTGGCCCGGCG
>NZ_CAWNYS010000108.1:0-4052 GCF_963878295.1 Aeromonas sp. HMWF014
CACCGAGAGCGCCGGCAGCACCAGCCCCAACCCCAGACCGGCAAACCCAAGGGCCAGCTTGACCCAGACATCGAAATGGATCTGCCACAGCGCCAGCGCCGCCAGGGCAAAGCCCACCACCACGAAGCGCTTGTAATAACCGGTGCGGCCGATCAGCTTGCCGCCGACGAAGGCCCCTGCCGTGATGCAGACCATGAAGATCACCATGTAAAAACCGCTCTCGCTGGCTCCCATCCCCTTCTGCAACTGCATCTGCAGCGGCAGATAGACCAGCACGGCGAACATCAGCAGTTGAGAGGCCAGCGCCAGCAGCACGCTCACCAGATAACCGGGCAGCCGAGCCAGATGGGCGGGCAGTATGGGATCCTGGGCGCGCCGCTCCACCAGGATGAGCAGCAGCAGGCCAATCGCCAGTCCCGCCGCCAGCCAGATGGCAGGGAGCGCCGTCTCGGGCGAGAGCAGCAACAAGCCCAGCGTGGTGACAGTAATGAGCAGCGCGGCCCCCTTCCAGTCGAAGCGACTGTGGCGACGCACATTGAGGTGGCCCAGATTGCGGTTCACCAGCCAGAGCGCCAGCGCCCCGAGCGGCAGGTTGATCCAGAAGATCCAGCGCCAGCTGAGTTGCTCGGTAAAGTAGCCACCGAGCAGGGGCCCGGCGATGCTGGAGACCGCATAGACGGCCGAGATGTAGCCCTGATACTTGCCCACTTCCCGTGGCGGTATGCTGTCGGCGATGACGGTGAAGGCGAGTGCAATAAGTCCGCCGCCACCCAGTCCTTGCAGCACCCGGGCCGCCAGCAGGGTCGGCAGATCCTGAGAGAGGGCGCAGGCCACAGAGCCCGCCATAAACAGGCCTATGCCGATGTTGAGCATGCGTACCCGGCCGAACAGATCGCTCAGTTTGCCGTAAATGGGCAGGGCGGCGGTGGCCGCCAGCAGGTAGGCGGTGACCACCCAGGTGAGGGCGGCGCCAGCGTTCAACTCGGCCCCTATGATGGGCAGTGGGGTGGTGACTATGCTCTTTTCCAGTGAACCCAGGGCGATCACCAGGGCCACGCTTGAGAAGATGGTTTTTGGAGACATATGCGGGCTCGCTAATTTGAAATGCCAGGATCTGCGGCACAAAGCTCATCATTGTCTCATAAATCACCAGCCGATGGCCAAAACCACTGCCATGGCGCCGCCAGCGCGCAACCATGACGGAGGTCGCGGCATACGCCCGCTGGATCTGGTAGTGTGAGCGTTTGGTTCAAGAGGAAGCAGCCCCATGTCCGAGCAGTTCCAGTTTGATCAATACGACGCCCTGATTTTCGATATGGACGGCACCCTGGTGGACTCCATGCCCCTGCATCTGGATGCCTGGGAGGTAACCAGCTCAGAGTTCGGTCTGCCGTTTGATCGGGTACAGCTCAATGAATACGGCGGCATCCCTACCCGCAAAACAGTAAGCATGCTGGCTGCGCAGCACGGGCTGGATATCGATGTGGATGCCTTCACCCACCGCAAGACAGCCCTCTATTTGGAAAATATCGACAAGGCCCTCGTCTTCCCTCCCATGTGGGAGCTGGTCAAGCGCTGGCACGGCAAGGTGCCGATGGGCATAGGCACGGGGTCATCGCGGGAGCATGCCCGGCGCATTTTGAAAAATACCGGCCTGGATACCTATATCTCAGTGCTGGTCAGTGCTGACGACATCCACAACCACAAACCCCACCCGGACACCTTCCTGAAGGTTGCCGAGTTGCTCGGCGCCAATCCCGCCAACTGCCTGGTGTTTGAAGATACCCAAATCGGCATTCAGGCAGGCAAAGCCGGCGGCATGGCCACCTTGCTGGCCACCGAAGGCGCACTGCAACGGGTGTGAGAAAGGGTTAGCTAAGCGCCCGCCACTGCCGCCAGAGTCCGCCAAGGAAGACCAACAGGAAGAGGCCCAGAGCCATCTGCCAATGGAAAGTGAAATAGAGGTCCGCTGGCAGGGATGCCAGATAGATAAACAGGGCACTGAACAGGCCGCCACAGAGCGGTCTTTTCAACAAAGACCAGCGCAGCAGTGTGACAATACCGCCCCCCTTGCCAGACCGGGCCATCAGTGCATCCCCCGCAGGCTGAAATTGCCAGCGACGCTATACCACGGATTGTGCGCCCCGTGCTTCTCTTCACGCACCCCATGCTCTTGCAACAGTGTCAGCACCTCGGCCGGGATATCGGCAAAAGAGGGGGCAACGACAGCCATCCCCCCTTGTTCGACCCGTTGGTGACGCTCATCGTCATACTCGGCTACCCTGGTTGCGAGAGAGGTAAATGACTGACCTTGATTGAAAAAGTGATAACGAGACATAGTGGGCTCCGAAGCGTTGGGGCCACAATATACACCGAAGATTGCGAACAAAATAGACCCGTATGGAAATCAAATTAAGTCTTGGTTTACCGTCACCTCATACTCCCACCTTGTCACCGCCAAGGGCTGCAATGACCCGTTTAAGCGAGAGCAAAGGACCCGGGAGCACGGAGCCAAGGCCGGGTAAAAGGGTGTATAAGCCCAACGAAAAACTATAAAAGACGCCCCTTTCGGGGCGTTTTGGCCAACTGTCGCCCTTACATGGCGTTGGTGGATTCGAAGATCTTGTCGGCGGAGGCTTCCACAAAACCCGGGTAGAGCACACCATCGGCCTGCGGGTAACGCAGGGCAAACTCGTAGAAGCAGCTCGGGATGGTGCGCACGCCATCGGTGAAGGACACATCCGCCTTGTCGGCCATGGTGGAGGATTGCTCCAGCATCACCTGCGGGTCCCCTTTCACCTCGCCACCCACGCCGTTGAGCACGAAGCCGGCCGCCTTGAGGGCGGCGTTGACCTGCAAGATGGTATCGAACTGCTTGAGGCGATTGATGTTGACCGTGAAGTGGTTGGCACGATAGCCCCAGGCCGCCATCCAGGCTGCGTACTCACTCTCCGCCAACAGGGTCTGGTAATCGGCCCAGGAGACCTGCCAGGGGGCACCGGCATAGAGGAAGGCCGGGGTATCGGTCAGGTGCGCAGGCACCTGATCCGCCAGCTTGTGGATGATGGCCTGCGCCGCTGGGGAGAGTTCTTCCACCTTCAGCTCGCTGATGAACACCTTGGGGGCATCCGGATCTTTATGCTCAAAGTGCTTGGCATAGAGCTTCTTGGCCTTGAACACATATTCCCCCTTCTGCTCGTAACCGAGCGCCAGGAAGTGGGCGGCCAGCTTCTCCAGCCCCAGCTTGGGCAGGTTGTAGGTGCGAAACGCCACGTGATCATTGACGATGGGCTCGCCGCCACCCAGCAGGGTGTGGACCTTGAGGGCACTCGGGGTGACGTGAATGTAGTTATCCCACAAGTGACCGAACAGGGTGTCGATATCCTTTTGCATCTCTCTTTCCTTTGATTGCGGGTACAGACAAGGGCACCTGTTCAGTGCCCCTTTTATTGTTTGTGATCTGCGCTCAACGCAGAGGAGGACAGTGTCAGCCTCTTCCTTGTTAAAAGGTCAAACCCGGCGACAGCTGATCCGGCATGGCAGCCTTGCTGTCCTCGACGGAGGCAACGGGATAAGCACAGTAGTCGGCGGCGTAGTAGGCGCTCGCCCTGTGGTTGCCGGAGGCACCGATACCGCCGAACGGCGCGGCGCTGGAGGCACCCGTGATGGGCTTGTTCCAGTTGACGATACCGGCGCGGATCCGCTTGAAGAAGTGGTGCCAGTCCGCCTCGCGGTCGCCGAGCAGGCCCGCCGAAAGACCGAAGCTGGTGGCGTTGCCTTGATCGATGGCGGCATCAAAATCGTCGTAACGAATGAGCTGCAGCAGCGGGCCAAAATACTCTTCGTCCGGCAGTGCGCTCACAGCGGTGACATCGATGATGCCGGGCGAAACGAAGCCGGTGCCCGCTTCCAGGTGCTTGAGGGTGAGCAGACTCTCACCACCCAGTCGTTGCAGGCTGGCTTGCGCCTCAACCATGCCCAGCGCCGCTCTTTCGCTGATCATGGCCCCCATAAAGGGCTGCTCGGCGGCATCATAGAGGCCAACCTTGATC
>NZ_CAWNYS010000109.1:0-4878 GCF_963878295.1 Aeromonas sp. HMWF014
CTCCCAGAACCCGCAGCTGTTCCACGCCTCCTTGCGCGACAACCTGCTGCTGGCCAAGCCAACGGCCAGCGACGGCGAACTGGAACATGCCCTGAAACGGGCGCAGGCGTGGGAATTTGCCATGGAGAAAGGGCTCGACTATCCGGTCGGCGATCAGGCAGGCGGCCTCTCGGTCGGTCAGGCCCAGCGCCTCGCGCTGGCCCGCACCCTGCTCAAATCCACCCAACTGATGGTACTGGATGAGCCAACCGCCAGCCTGGATCGCCACTCGGAGCGCGCCATCATGACCACGCTGGAGCAGGCGATGGCGGGCCAGACCCTGCTGATGATCACCCACCGCCTCGATCAACTGACCAAAATGGACAAGATACTGGTGCTGGCGCGCGGCCAGCTGGTGGAGCAAGGCAACTTCCAGCAACTGAGCACAGCGCAGGGCCCGTTCGCCCGCCTCTTGTCCCAACACCCGGGGGATTCTCTCGATGACTGATCTATTGCCGTTTCTGCGCCTCTATCGTCAGCACTGGCTGAGCCTCTCGCTGGGCCTGCTGCTGGCCCTGGTGACCCTGGTGGCCGGCATGGGACTGCTGTCGCTCTCCGGCTGGTTCCTCTCCGCCGCGGCCGTAGCGGGCATGACAGTTGCGAGCACCCATGCCTTTAACTACATGACCCCGGCTGGCGGCGTCCGTTTCTTCTCCATCATCCGCACCGCGGGTCGCTGGGGTGAGCGGGTGGTGAGCCACGACGCCACCTTCCGGGTGCTGACCCGGTTGCGGGTCTGGTTCTGGCAAACACTCTCGCCGCTCTCCACCGGCACCCTGGCCGGCTTTCGCCAGGCGGATCTGCTCAACCGGCTGGTAGCCGATATAGACGCCATGGATCACGTCTATCTGCGTCTGGTCACCCCCATAGGCGCGGCCCTGCTCAGCTGCGCCGGTCTGGTGTTCTTCCTCTCCTTCTTCGATGCTCGTCTTGCCCTGATCCTGGGAGCCATACTGCTGTTTGGCATGATAGCCCTGCCGCTGGTGTTCTACTTCCTCGGTCGCCAACCCGGCCGTCGGCTGATCGCCGAAAAATCGGTGATGCGTACCCGCATGGTGGACTATCTGGATGGTCAGGCCGAGCTGCAGATGTTTGCCGCCGCCCCCAAGGCGCTGACCGAGCTGAAACAGGCCGAACAGGCGCTGCTGACCGCCCAGGCCCGCATGGCCAGAGTGAGCGGCCTGGCCAACTTCTCGGTGCAGCTGCTCAGCGGCTGGACCCTGACCCTGATGCTCTGGCTGGCCGGTCATGGTGTGGCGGGGGCGCAACCCGACCCCATCACGGCGCTGATGGTATTCGCCACCCTGGCGAGTTTCGAGGCCTTGCTGCCGTTGGCGGGTGCCTTCCAGCACCTCTCCACCAGCCTCACCTCGGCCCGTCGTCTCAACGAGATACTGCAAGAGGCCAAGGCCCCCGAGTGGGGCGTCGAGCAGCAACACGCCAGCGTCGGCACCTTGCAGATAAGCGACCTCTATTTCAGCTACCCCGGCAACCCGCAGCCGGTGCTGCGCGGTTGCACACTGCAATTGCAGGCGGGCGAGAAGCTGGCGCTGCTGGGCCAGACCGGTTGCGGCAAGTCCACCCTGATGGAGCTGTTGACCCGGGAGTGGACCCCGCAGGCGGGCAAGATAGTGCTGGATGGCAAACCACTCACCGACTACAGCGAAGGGGCGTTGCGCGCCTCGCTGTCGGTGGTGAGCCAGCGGGTTCACCTGTTCGCAGATACCCTGCGAGGCAACCTCAAGCTGGCGGCCCCAACGGCATCTGATGAGCAGTTGACCGAGGTGCTGGCCCAGGTTGGTCTGGCCAATTTGCTGGAAGATGACAACGGCCACAGTGACAGCGGACTGAACGCCTGGCTGGGGGACGGCGGTCGCCCGCTCTCCGGTGGCGAGCGACGCCGCATCGGTATCGCCCGCGCCCTGCTGCACGATGCCCCGCTCTGGCTGCTGGATGAGCCGACCGAGGGACTCGACAGCCAGACCGAACGGGAGATCATGGACTTGTTGTTCCGACTGGGAGCGGATCGCTCCTTGCTGCTCATCTCCCACCGCCTGCTGGGGCTGGAGCAGATGGACAGGATAGCCCTGATGGAAGAGGGGCAGATCCGCCTCTGTGCCCCTCACCATGAATTGCTGGCCGATGACTACTATCGCAGCCTGCATCAACGGCTGGTACCGGCCTGATCGCAAGAGAAAACAAGGGGAAGAGGGCACACCTGTGCCCCTCCCACCCCATGAACTGCGGGCCGCTGGCGACTATCGCCGCCTGCACCAGCGGCGGGTACCGGCCTGATCGCAAGAGAAAACAAGGGGAAGAGTGCACACCTGTGCCCTCCCCACCCCATGAACTGCTGGCCGCAGACGACTATCGCCGTCTGCACCAGCGGCTGGTACCGGCCTGATCCCCGTCACACCCCGTCTCCATGGTTAAAAAATGGGGCTGGTCGCAAGCAACGACTGGCCCCTATAATGACCCCCTCACAGTTCAACAAGATACCGACATGAAACGCCTTATCCTGATGATGCCCCTGATTGCCTCCGGTTGCGCCGACTTCTCTTTCAGCAGCAACCTGGACAAGGAAAATTTCGACGAGTACTTCAAGCCGGGCGGCGTCCAGATCTATGAGCAGGGTCAGCTGGCTGATCTCAACTACCTCTACCTCGGCACCGTCGAGGGGGAATCCTGCCAGAGCGATGCCAAGCAGCCCATTCCCAACGCTGGTGAAGCCCGCACTCAGGCACGCCGCCGCGTGGCTGACATGGGTGGCAACGCGGTCACCTTCGACAAGTGCGTCGAGTTCAACGACACCCCGGGCTGCCTGAAACAGGTGATCTGCTACGGGCAAGCGCTGAAAGTGGCGCAAGAGAAGTAAGGACCCCATGGCACTGGCCATAGTCCGGCTCGGCAGCCCCCGCCTCCCCGACGAGGGGCTGCGCATAGGCACAGTGCGGCGCCCGCCCCGTGGGGTGCCCAAGAGTGAATTTGCCAGTCAGGATTGGTACGATGTCTGGTTCCCCAACCTGGCCCCCAGCAGCGAGACCATGAAGCTGGGCCAGGCTGCCGAGACCCCCGCCCAATGGGCCGCCTTCTGCAAACAGTACAGGGCCGAGATGGCCAGCCCCTGCGCCCGTCACGATCTGGCGCTGCTGGCGGCTCTCTCCCACACCAGCAATCTGTCGGTGGGTTGCTATTGTGAGCAGGCCGAGCGCTGTCATCGCACCCTGCTCAAAGAGCTGCTGATCCAGTACGGCGCCAGACTGCGCTAACTTGCACCGCCACATAATGAAAGAGGGCGTCCCACGGGACGCCCTCTTTCATATGATGGCCATCAAGGCTGGATAGGGGCAGCCGGGCCCTATGGCAGAGTGCCCACCCGCAACCCTTGTTGCAGTGCCCGCTCCTGCTCGGCCGTCATCCCGGCCACCACGGCCTGACGATTCTCTGCCAGCCACTGGGCCAGATCGGCCACCGTCTCCTCCAGCGGCCGAAAGTTGAGCCCCTGCACTATGGCCGCCTCGGCGCTGATGCGGCCATAACCCGCATACTCCGGCTGCGCGTTGGGCAACAGGGCCGGGTAGCTCTGCCAGGGCTCGACACCGGCCGCCAGCAGCGCGGGCCAGGGCACCCACTCAGGTTGCGGTGCCGTGGCGGGCACGAGTCGGGCGGCGATGCGATCCACCCAGTCCGCCAGCGCTATGCCGGGTTTGAGCAGGTTGAAGATGCCCCCCAGTTGCTGCTCGGCGGCGCGCAGCACAAATTCGGCGCAGTCGCGCACGTCCAGATATTGCAATCGATCCTGCCCCTCTCCCGGCAGCAGCCAGGGACCCCCTTGCTGCACCCGCTTCACCCACCAGGTCAAACGGCCAGTGGGATCAAAAGGGCCGCCCAGCACGCCGGGGCGCAAAATGCAGAGCCGCTCGCCCCAGCGGGCCTGATACGCCGCCTCGCACAACACCTTCAAGGAGCCATAGTCGGTGGGCGTCTCCCCGACCCTTATCTCGTGCTGCGGCGCCGACTCATCCATCCCCCGCAAGGCGAAGTCGCGATAGACGCTGATGGTGGAGATAAAGATCAGTCGCTCGCAGCGTCCGAGCAGGGCAGCCGAGAGGCTGGCCGCCTGCTCGGGCCGATAGCAGCAGGTGTCGATAACCAGATCCCAGCCGGGCCCTTCCCCGTGCAGGGCGTTCAGACTCTTGTCCCTGTCACCGGTGAGCTGGACCAGTTCGCGCCAGTCCGGGTGCTGGCGAGAACCCCGATTGAACAGGGTCACCTCGTGGCCCCAATCCAGCGCCAGCGAAGTGAGGTGGCGGCCCAGAAAACCGGTGCCGCCGATGATCAGCAGTTTCATCCATGTCCCTCCTGTCCGGCACGATTGGCTATCTCGGGTATGACGCGCCTTGCATGCCGGTATCCATAGTGCCCCCACCCTACCCAAGTTGGCGACGGGGGACAGCCTCGATAGCACAGGGATGGGACTGCGATCACGGCGGGATCAAGGAAAAGCGCGCGGGGCAGCGAGGCCGGGACCCTGATCAGGCAAGGGAGACGCGCAGCAAGGCGGGCCTGCGTTTTGACGTCGCCTGTGCTAAATTGCCGGGGTTTTCAGTCAGGATCCGCCATGAAGTTCGAAATCGACACCCTCGGGATCATCCGCTCTCCCTACAAGGAGAAGTTCGCCATCCCCCGCCAGCCCGGTCTGGTCAAGTCGGCCCGTGCCCGCCTCGAGCTGCTGCCGCCTTACGATCAGCCGGACGTGCTGCGCGGCATAGAGCAGTTCTCTCACCTATGGCTCAGCTTCGTGTTTCACCAGACCATGGATCAGGGCTGGCACCCGAC
>NZ_CAWNYS010000110.1:0-4280 GCF_963878295.1 Aeromonas sp. HMWF014
CTGGTGGAGAGTCTGGGACTGTTTGAAGCCCAGCAACAGAGCAGTGGTGAACAGACCATCGAAGATCTGGTGAGCAGCCGGGTCGCTGGCAACCTGATGGCCATCTGCGAACAGAACCCGCAGCTCGATCCCAAGTTGCGCTTCATGATCATGCAAGAAGCCGATGCCGTGGTCGCCGATCTGGAAGAGGTGCTCTCCGCCGTCTGGCTGCGCGCCCCGACCCCGCCCCAGCAAGCCTTTCTCGAAGAGTTCATCGATCTCATCAAGAACCTGTTTGACGGCGCCATCAGCTAACCCGTCGAGACAGCTTGTCGCCGTGGCGCGCACTCGGGCGCCGAATATCCCCGCCAACAGCACAAATGAAAAGGGCCGCCTTCACGGGCAGCCCTGCTTGCTATCATTTCAACTCATCAAGCTTTTCAATGACTTTTAATGAATATCGAGGCAAGAAATGTGTCTGGTCTTGGCTTCCATCCTTGGAAGCTACCCAGTTAGGCAAGGTCGATCCGCTTTAGTTCCCGGCCATGACCCATTTTTTTTACGATTTTTTCACTGCGCTGACACTCAGCTTGTTCAGCGCTACCTGACCGCCAAAAAAAGCCGCAAATGCGGCTCTTTTTCATATGGCAAACAGGGCGTTGTCGAACGCGGCACAGCCTCTTAGCGAGTCAGGCTCGGCGGCAAACAGACACCTATGCCACCCAGTCCGCAATACCCTTCCGGGTTCTTCTCCAGATATTGCTGATGGTAATCCTCTGCGTAATAGAAGGGCGCCAGCGGCAAGATGCGGGTGCTGATGGCGCGGCTGTCACCACTGGCCATCATGGCCTGCTGATAGGCCGCCATGCTCTGCTGGGCGATGACATGCTGGCTCTCGTCGGCATAGAAGATCACCGACCGGTACTGGGTGCCGATGTCACCGCCCTGGCGCATACCCTGGGCCGGATCATGCTGCTCCCAGAACAGCTTGAGCAGATCGCCGTAGCTGATCACCTTGGGATCAAATACCACCTGCACAGTCTCGGCATGGCCGGTCAGCCCGCTGCACACCTCTTTGTAGGTCGGATTCTGGGTAACACCGCCCTGATAGCCGGCTGCGGTGGAGTAAACCCCGGGCTGTTGCCAAAACAGGCGCTCCACACCCCAGAAACAGCCCATGCCAAACCAGGCTACCGCCATCTCTTCAGGCCAGGGGCCCTGGGTCAGGTGGCCATTGACCGCATGTTGCTGGCCAATCACCATCGTCTCGCGGCGTCCCGGCAGCGCGTCTGCCGGTGAAATAATCTGTTCCATGAACCCTGTCCTTGTATAAAAACCTGTGCGATTGCACAGCTGACGAAAAGGAGTCTCGAAGATAACAGGTTATGAGCCGGGATCAACCAAGGCCGCAGCCACGCTGGGGTAGCGGCATCCTTCAGCGCCCGGCAATCGCCCGATGGGGTCCCTTATCCCCGGTCAGCCCAAATGGTGGCAAAAAACGTAAAAATCAATATTTAGTCTTGATTTGTGAATTTATTTTCATATATTGAGCCCATTGCTGTTTTTTTATGGAAGAAGCCTCAAGTGCGTGAACGTGAACCCAGCCTGGTCTATGCCTTTCGGCAGTCTACCCCCTATGTCAACGTGCACAGAGGTGCCACCTTCGTGCTGATGATGGGCGGGGAAGCCATCTGCCACCCCAATTTTGCCAATATCGTCAGCGATATCGCCCTGCTACAGACCTTGGGTATTCGCCTAGTGCTGGTGTTTGGCTCACGCCCGCAAAATGATGAGGCGCTGGCTCGCGCCGGTATCGAGGCCCAGTACCACAGACGGATCCGGGTCACGGATGATGCCAGCTTCACCATCATCAAACAGGTGTGTGGCGGCCTGCAGTACGACATCACCGCCCAGCTCTCCATGGGGCTGGCCAACACCCCCATGCAGGGGGCGCGCATCAGCGTGGTGAGCGGCAACTTCGTCACCGCCCAGCCGCTGGGGGTAGATGATGGCATCGATTTTTGCCACAGCGGTCGGGTACGCCGCATCGACGTGGAGGGGATCACCCGCCAGCTGGATAAAAAGAGCCTGGTGCTCATCTCCCCCATCGGCTGCTCGGTCACCGGCGAGAGCTTCAACCTGAGCTCGGAAGAGGTCGCCCGCCGGGTGGCGGTGGATCTGAAAGCAGACAAGCTCATCTGTTTCAGCAGCACTCAAGGGGTGATGGACAGACATGGCGAGGCCATCTCCGAGCTCTTCCCCGAGCAGGCCGAAGAGCTGCTGGTGGAGCTGGAGCAAGCAGGGGAAGATATGTCCGGTACCGCCCGCTACCTGCGCGCGGCCATTGCCTCCTGCCGTGGCGGCGTGCCCCGCTCCCATCTGGTGAGCTATCAGGATGATGGCGCCATGCTGCAGGAGCTGTTCAGCCGCGACGGCCTCGGCACCCAGATTGTACGGGAAAGTGCCGAGCGGGCCCGCGCCGCCACCATAGAAGATATCGGCGGCATTCTCGATCTCATCCGCCCGCTGGAGGAAGAAGGGATCCTGGTACGCCGCTCCCGCGAGCAGCTGGAGATGGAGATCGACAAGTTCACCATCATAGAGCGCGACGGCCTCATCATCGGCTGCGCGGCGCTCTACTGCTTCATGGAAGAGGCGATGGCGGAGATGGCCTGCGTCGCCATTCACCCCGAGTATCGCAACTCAAACCGGGGGGATCAGCTGGTGGCCAAGGTGGCCGAGCGGGCCAAGCGGCTCGGCATTCGCCGTTTGTTCGTGCTCACCACCCGCTCCATTCACTGGTTCCGGGAACGGGGCTTCGATCCACTGGAGGTGGAAGACCTGCCGGTGGAACGGCAGCACTTCTACAACTGGCAGCGCCGCTCTAAAGTTTTGTCAAAGACCATTTCGTAAGTTATTGATCTTGTGTCGGGTTGTCGCCAATTGTTAACTTTTTCACAATCTCGATTGACAGTGCAATCCAGCGCAGGGTATTTCTAATTGTACTCCACCGCCTGCGGTGGAGCCAGAAGAGGAGCGCTGCCCAGGCAGCCCGAGGGAGGACACCAGCGTCCGATGAACTTGGGTCAGGGGGAGCAGCGCCGAGACGAGTGAGGCAACTGGATACCTCAACGTCGGCTGCGGGGGCTGAATCCCCCGGGCTGTCATCGGTAGTGGTCATCCCCCACCGAGCCCCACAAGGGGCTGGTACGGGATGGGCTCTGCAGGTGGAGTGCTTCTGGCCGGGATAGCTTCTCTGATTCCTGCCATTTTCAGCCTCCTCCTCTCTTTTTGCCCGATGGATCCAGATTTTTCAATTAAGACAGGAGTAAGCAATGAGCCCGATCAATGTCGCCAAGTTTGGCGGAACCAGTGTCGCCAATGCCGCAGCCATGAACCATTGCGCCGATGTGGTGCTGGCCAATCCGGCCACCCGGGTGGTGGTCCTAAGCGCCAGCGCCGGTGTCACCAACCTGCTGGTGGCACTGGCCCAGGGCGATCTGGACGAGGCTGGCCAGGAGGCTCAGCTGGCTAAACTGGCCGAGATCCAGCAGGCCATACTGACGGCGCTGGGCGACCCAAGCGATGTGAGTACCCTGATCCATGCCACCCTCAGCGAGATCCGCACCATGGCGCGCCAGGCCAGTCAGCACACGGATGCCGAGCTGGCCGATCGCCTCATCGCCTGCGGCGAGCAGATGTCCACCCGCCTCTTTCACGAGCTGCTGCGCCAGCGCGGCGTCAAGGCTCACTGGCAGGATGTGCGTCAGCTGATGCGCACCGACAGCCGCTTTGGCAAGGCGACCGTGGATCTCGCCGCCACCCGCGTCCTCTGCCAGCAGGCGTTGGCCCCCCTGCTCGGCGACAGCCTCATCATCACCCAGGGCTTCATCGGCTCGGATGCCGACGGTCGCACCACCACCTTGGGTCGGGGCGGTTCCGATTACAGCGCAGCACTGCTTGCCGAAGCGCTGGATGCGAGCAGCATAGAGATCTGGACCGACGTGCCCGGTATCTACACCACGGATCCGCGCCTCGTCACCCGCGCCCGCCCCATCCCCGAAATAAGCTTCGTCGAGGCGGCCGAGATGGCCACCTTCGGCGCCAAGGTACTGCACCCGGCCACCCTGCAGCCTGCGGTACGCCAAGACATACCCGTGTTTGTCGGCTCGGCCAAGGATCCGGCGGCCGGCGGCACCTGGATCCGTGCCAGCACCCGCACCAGCCCGCTGTTTCGCGCCGTGGCCCTGCGCCGCCAGCAGGTGCTGGTCACCCTGCACAGCCTCAACATGTTCCACGCC
>NZ_CAWNYS010000111.1:0-12091 GCF_963878295.1 Aeromonas sp. HMWF014
CTGGCTGGCGGGGGAAATAGGTCACTATCCGCTGCCAGCCACCATGTTGATGAAGTATCCCGACCTGCCTCGTCCCCGTTGTGGCTGCGGCCGCCTGGTCTGTTTTGAAACCTATGCATCCGGCACCGGGCTGGAGCGGCTCTATCACCATTTTCATGGTCAGCGTGCCAGCGGTCACCAGATAGTGGGGCGCTTCGAGGCCCATGATCCCCATGCGGTGGCCACGGTCGACTGCTGGCTGGAGATCATGGCCGCCGGGCTCGCGACCGCCATCTCTGTGGTTGATCCCGAGGTGGTGGTGCTAGGGGGCGGCTTGAGTGGCTTGCCTGCCCTGTACCAACAGCTGCCGCTGCGTCTGCCCGGCCATCTGTTGCCCGGTGTCGCCCTGCCCGAGATCCGCCAGGCCCGCTTCGGTGGCGCCGGCGGGGTGCGCGGCGCGGCCTTGCTCAATTTATGAGATCAGATGTGCTGTCTGATCTCTCTAATAAAGGAGTCATCATGACCCGTCTTGAAATTTGTATCGACAACCTGGAATCCCTGTTCACCGCCCAGCAAGCAGGCGCGGATCGCATCGAGCTCTGCTCTGCGCTGGGGCTGGGTGGCCTGACCCCCTCTTATGGTTTTATGCAGCTGGCCGCGCGCCACGCCAACGTGCCTGTTTACGCCATGATCCGCCCCCGCGCCGGGGATTTTTGCTTCAGCGCCGCCGAGTTTGAACTGATGCTGGTGGATATCGCTGCCGCCCGCGCAGCCGGGTTGCAGGGGGTGGTCATTGGCCTGCTGGATCAAGAGGGGCGGGTGCCCGCCGACCAGCTGTGCCAGCTGGTGGAGGCGGCCGGGCCGCTCGGTGTGACTTTCCATCGGGCCATTGACCTATCCTCCGACTGGCGGCTGGATCTGGAGACGATCGTCGCCGCCGGCTGCGAGCGCATCCTGAGTTCGGGTCATGCGCCGACCGCGCTGGCGGGGCTGGAAACCCTGCAGGCCATGCAGCAGGCGCTGGCGGGCCGTGCCAGCCTGATGCCGGGTGCCGGGGTCAATGCCGACAACGTGCGCACCATCCTGGAGTTCACCGGGGTGAGCGAGGTGCATATGTCCGGTATGGGCTGGCGTGGCGGCATGGTACCGCATGGGGTGAACATGGGCACGTCTGATGACGGCCGGGTCAATATCACCGACGCCGGCAAGGTGGCAGCGGTGCGGGCTCTGCTGGATCGCGCTGATGCCACCGAAAGCGTGGTTTGAGTCCAAAGGTTCAGTGTGTCATTGTGCCTGACAGGATCGCCGCCGATAGGCGGCGATCCTGCTCTTCTTGTGTGAAGTTCCTCCCACTGGCGTGGAAATCAGGGCTGCCACCGGCAGCACCTCGCCAAAAAGTCTGATATCATCCCGCCTCTTTATTACTTGGATCTGGAGCAACATCTCAATGTCCCAATACGACGCTATCGAACAGAAGGCCAGCTATGGCATCGGCCGCAATATGGGTGATCAGCTGGCGCAGCAAGCCTTCGCTGGTCTGGATATCCCGGCCCTGCAACAAGGTCTGGCAGATGCCCTGAATGGTCTGGAGTTCGCGGTCAGCCGTGACGATATCAATGATGCCTTCCAGGTGATCACCGCTCGCATGCAGGAAGAGCAGGAAGCCGTTGCCAAGGCTGCTGCCGCCGATGGCGAAGCCTTCCTGGCTGACAACGCCAAGCGTGCCGACGTCAAGGTGACCGATTCCGGTCTGCAATACGAAGTCATGGTAGAAGGCAATGGCGCCGTGCCGGTAGCCGGTCAGTCCGTGCGCGTGCACTACCACGGTACCTTCACCCACGGTGGCGTGTTCGACAGCTCGGTTGCCCGTGGCGAGCCGGCTGAATTCCCGGTCACCGGCGTCATCGCCGGTTGGGTTGAAGCGCTGCAACTGATGCCGGTTGGTTCCAAGTGGAAGCTCTACATTCCGCAGGATCTGGCCTATGGCGCCCGTGGTGCCGGTTCTATCCCGCCCTACTCAGCCCTGGTATTCGAAGTGGAGCTGCTGGACATTCTGTGATCCGGCTGGCTTGATGCAAACGGCGACCTCAGGGTCGCTGTTTCTGTTTGAGGTGTACCCTGTCTGGCGGGCCCTCGTCGATAGACAATGTGCCTTTGCGGGGGATTTGGATATAGTCAGTGCTTGGCGTTCCCGGTCACTCTGGAAAACACGCATGGCTGCCATCATAGAAGTCATTGACCTCATCAAGCACTTTCCCGGCGTCAAGGCGGTGGACGGGCTCAGCTTTACCATTCCCGCCGGGTGCTGTTTCGGCCTGCTCGGTCCGAACGGGGCAGGCAAGACCACCACCATAGAGTTGCTGGAGGGGATCCTCACCCCGGACAGCGGCCAGATCCTGTTTCATGGTGCCGCCCGTGGCACTGATTACCGCTCCCGCATCGGCATCCAGTTTCAGCACACGGCGCTGCAGGATTTTCTGACGGTGCGCGATACCTTGCGCCTGTTTGCCAGCCTCTATCCCAATCCCTTGCCCCAGGCGCAGCTCATCGAACTGTGTGCCCTTGGCGAGTTCATCGATCGGGACAGCCGCAAGCTCTCCGGCGGCCAGCGTCAGCGCCTGCTGCTGGCGCTGGCCCTGCTTGGCGATCCCGAGCTGCTGTTTCTGGATGAACCCACCACAGGGCTGGATCCCCAGGCCCGCCACCACTTCTGGCATCGCATCGAGGCGATCAAGGCCCAGGGCAAGACGGTGGTGCTCACCACCCACTACATGGACGAGGCGCAGCAGCTGTGCGATCGTATCGCCATCGTCGATCACGGCCATCTGCTCAGCCTGGATACCCCGGCCGACCTGCTGGCTCGTCACTTCGATGGGGTGCTGGTGCGTCTGCCGGATCATCCGGCCCTCGCCAGCCTGGGTTATCCACTGTTGCCCCACGGCGATCAGGTGGAGCTGACTTGTCCCGATGTGGCGCTGCTGTTGCCGCAACTGCTGGGTCTGGGGGTGCCGCTGACCGGCATGCAGGTGCGATCCCCCAATTTGGAAGATCTCTTCTTGCACCTGACCGGCCATAGCCTGAGGAGTGGCGCATGAACGCAGTCATGAGGTGCCGTGTCGAGGCTCCTTCTTACCCGCGAGCCTTGCCGTGGCCGGGGAGCAAAACATGAAGGGGGCCATCAAGCGGATCGGTGCGCTTTTTTATGCCCGCAATCTGGAGTTTGTGCGCGACAGGGCAGCCCTGGTGTGGAACCTGGCCTTCCCGTTGCTGCTGGTGGTCGGTTTCTCTCTTATCTTCTCCGGCCCGCCCAAGCCGCTGGTGCAGATGGGCGTGGTGGGCGAGCTGACGGCGGCCTATGCCCCCCTGAACGCCATTCCGCTGCTCAAGCTCATCCCTTATGGCGATGAGCGCAAGGGCCAGCTGAAGGTGCGCCATCATCAGCTGGATCTGCTGCTCTCGCCCGGCTCGGACCGTTACTGGGTCAACCCGGACGCCAGCCAGGGCGCTATGGCCGAATACCTGTTGCGCCAGGCTATCTCCCGGCCGCTGGTGAAGGAGACCCTGAGCGGGCAGGCGATCCGCTACGGTGACTGGCTGCTGCCCGGGGTGATCGGCATGAACCTGATGTTTTCCGGCCTGTTCGGGGTGGGCTTCGTCATAGTCCGCTATCGCAAGAACGGTGTGCTCAAGCGACTGAGGGCCACGCCGCTCTCTGCCGCCGAGTTTCTCTGTGCCCAGTTGCTGTCGCGCATTGTGATCACCCTGGTGGTGAGCCTGCTGGTGTTTCTGGTCGCGTACTGGCTGCTTGGCGTGCCCCTGCTCGGGTCAGGCTGGTTGCTGCTGCTGATCGCCCTGGCAGGTGGCGCGGCCATGGCGTCGCTGGGCTTGCTCATCGCTGCCCGGATCCAGAACGAGGAGCTGGCGAGCGGCCTGCTCAACGTCATCAGCATGCCCATGATGTTTCTCTCCGGGGTCTGGTTCTCGCTGGAAGGGGCGCCGGTCTGGCTGCAACAGTTGGCGGCCTGGCTGCCGCTCAGCCAGATCATTACGGCGGCCCGTGCTGTCATGCTGGAGGGGGCTGGCTGGGCCGAGGTGGCCGCGCCTCTCGGCTGGATCCTGTTGTTTACCCTCTGTTGTCTCACCCTGGGCAGTGCCCTGTTTAAATGGAATAGCCAATGAAGCGACATCTGAACCTGGGTGTTGTCCTGGCCCTGCTGTTACTGAGCATACCGGCCAGCGCCGATGCAATGCGTTGCAATAATGCCCTCATCACCGAAGGGGACAGCACCGCCGAGATGCTTCTCAAGTGTGGTGAGCCCATGCTGCGCGAGGAGCTCAGCCGCAATGAGGTGAACCACCTGGGCAATCTGGTGCAGGTCAAATTTGGCGAGCGCTGGACCTACAACTTCGGCAAGAACGAGTTCATGCGTTTCGTCACAGTGCGCAATGGTGTCGTCACCGACATCGAAAATGGCCCGCGCGGCGAGTAGCCGGCGGGCAAAGCATGGATGCACAACAGACGGTATGCCAAGGCCCTTTGACTCACATGTCCGGCAAGGGCTCGTTGTGACGAAGCTGGCTGACGGCCTGATTGATCTGGCGAGCCAGCCTTAGCCGTTGGCGGCAGGTCAGGCCATGGAGGTTGATCCTGCCCGCGTTGAATTCAAATGTCCCCAGCGACTCGATGGTAAAATAGCCTCGGTGAAAGCTCTTGATGTAGCGAGCGATCTGCCGTGGGGATAACTGCTTGAACACCTTCATCACAAGGTTCCCTGATTGCCTGGACAGGGCACACTATGCCGTCGTCGGATGACACTGATATGACAGTGGGGTGAGGGATTTTATGAATCCTTTGATCTGCGTCGATGAACGGGGGAATTTGCTGGCGTATGTTGAAAAAAGTGCTGCCATGACAAGTCCTTACCCCGATATACTGCTGTCAGTTGAGCAACATGAGCAAAAGGACCTGCACGTGGAATGGGTGGATGTGGTGGATGCGGATAACCGGGTGATTGGCGTGGCCGAGCGCGCCAGGGTGCGGCGGGAGAACCTGTGCCATCGCGCCAGTTATATCCTGGTGCTCGACGAGGCGGATCGCATCCTGGTGCAGCGGCGCACCCTCAGCAAGGATTTCTGCCCCGGCATGCTGGATGCCTGCGCCGGTGGCGTCGTGACCACGGGCGAGCAGATGGAACCGGCCGCCCGGCGCGAGCTGGCCGAGGAGCTGGGTATCGAGGATGTCCCCCTGCAAGGCTTTGGCAGCTTCTACGCCGAAGGGGAGGGCTATCGGGTCTGGGGTGGCCTCTACAGCTGCCATTATCAGGGGCCGCTGCGCTTGCAGGCTGAAGAGGTGAGCGAGGTGCACTGGATGAGCCAGGCCGAGATCGCCGCCCGCGCCACCGAATTTACCCCGGACTCCCTGCTCGCCATTGCCACCTGGCAGGCGAGGCGTTAAACCGCTTCTCATCTCCTCATGCAAAACGGGCAGCCACTGGCTGCCCGTTTTGCATTGTCACACCCGCCTGAGGCGCAGGCTGTCGCTCGGGATCCCGGCCAGCTCAGCCGGCGAAGGGCGAATTGGCCTGTTGGGCGGCAAACCGCTCGGCGGCGTCGGGCAGGGGCAGTGTGTTCTGCTCGCGCAAGGCGGAGGGGCGAATCTCCAGTCCATCTAAATGGTTCTGATTGAGATCTTATGGGCTGGTGGAACCTGCTCAAGGTTAGTGCGAATGGCGGCGCTGATGGGGGTGTGTCTCGCGTGCATGGGCTGGGGTAGACTGTGGTTCCTTACCTCCACCACGGACGAGAGATCATGATAGCGATTGGCCAATCCCTGCCTTTGGGCGAGTTCACCTTCATCACCCGGGAGGGCAAGCAGGTTCAGGATAGCCAGGCCCTGTTTGCCAGCAAGAAGGTGGTGCTGTTTGCCGTGCCGGGCGCCTTTACCCCCACCTGTTCCAACGCCCACCTGCCCGGTTATGTGGCGCTGGCCGACCAGTTCAGGGCCAAGGGGGTCGATGCCCTCTATTGTCTGTCGGTCAATGATGCCTTCGTGATGAAGGCGTGGCAGGCGGCCCAAGATGCCGACGCCATCACCATGCTTGCCGATGGCGACGGCAGCTGGACACGGGCGCTTGGCCTTGCCAAGGAGACGGGGGCCTTCGGCGGTATTCGCGCCCAGCGTTTTGCCCTCATCGCCAACGATGGTGTGGTCGAGCAGCTGTTCGTGGAAGCACCGGGCAAGTTCGAGGTCTCGGCTGCCGAGAGCCTGCTGGCGGCGCTGTAAATGTTCATCGCCGTTTGATTTCCCCTTGAAATGGGAGGTCGGCCCGTTACACTTGGCCACTTCTGGACAGAGCCAGGCATTGTGCCTGGCTCTGTTGTTTGCAGGCGATGGGATGGATACGTTATGACCCTGGCTGTTGTTGCCCTGATTGCCGGACTGGCGCTGCTGGTCTGGAGTGCAGATAAATTTGTGGACGGCGCTGCGGCGACCGCCCGTTATGCGGGTATGCCGCCGCTGCTGATCGGTATGGTGATCATCGGTTTTGGCACCTCGGCCCCCGAGATGGTGGTCTCCGCGCTGGCGGCTTCCCAAGGCAATCCCGGGTTGGCGCTCGGCAATGCCTATGGCTCCAACATCACCAATATTGCCTTGATCCTGGGTCTGACTGCCCTGATCAGCCCTATTGCTGTGGCCTCTCAGGTGGTGCGCAAGGAGATCCCCATCCTGCTCGGCATTACCCTGCTCTCCGGTGCTCTGCTGCTCGATGGGCATTTGGGACGGATGGATGCGGCCATTCTGGGTGTGGCGTTTGTTGGTCTGATGGGCTGGTCCATCTGGGCTGGCATGAGTGGCAAGGGGGATGCGCTGGATGCGGAGACCGCCGAGGATATCGAGAGCGAGGGGATGTCCCTCAAGCGCGCCATTCTCTGGCTCATTGTCGGGTTGGTGCTGCTGATCGGCGCTTCCCGTTTGCTGGTATGGGGTGCGGTGACCATCGCTCAGGCATTTGGCATCAGCGACCTGGTGATAGGTCTCACTATCGTTGCCATTGGTACCTCGCTGCCAGAGCTGGCGTCGTCCCTGATCGCTATTCGCAAGAATGAGCACGACCTGGCGCTGGGCAACGTGATCGGTTCTAACCTGTTCAATACCCTGGCGGTAGTCGGGATTGCGGCGGGTATTCACCCGCTCGACGTGGCACCGGAGGTGCTTACCCGTGACTGGACCGTCATGATGG
Organism: Aeromonas sp. HMWF014; assembly: GCF_963878295.1. Lineage (NCBI taxonomy): Bacteria > Pseudomonadati > Pseudomonadota > Gammaproteobacteria > Aeromonadales > Aeromonadaceae > Aeromonas > Aeromonas sp. HMWF014. Next base: position 7,221 of record NZ_CAWNYS010000111.1, read on the forward strand.
GGCTGACCCTGTTGCTGCTGGTGATGTGTCTGGGCCGCAAGGGACAAGGCCGTATTAACCGGCTGGAAGGGGGCGTGCTGCTCGCCTGCTTCGTCGCCTATACCGGCTGGCTGCTGACCAGTCAGTTTATCTGACCGATGCCAGTGAAATGAGAGAGGGGGAAGCTTAAGCTTCCCCCTCTTGTTTTTGCTCGGTGAGTCTGTTGGCCGGTTTGCTCAGGCAACCGCCACCAGCTTTTTCCCTTTCTGGCTGCTGTCCAGAATGAGGATGCTCGCCTTGGGGAAGAAGTTGAAGGTGGAGGCCGAGGCCCAGGTGTAGGCACCCATCACACGGCCCACCACCAGCTCGCCGATAGCCAGGTCAGGCAGCATGATGCCATCGCGGATCACGTCCACACTGTCGCAGGTGGGGCCGGAGAGCACCGAATTGTGCTGCTCGCCACTGGCATAGGGAGTGCTCACCGGGTAGGTGACGTGGTCGTAGAGCTGACCGTTGTAGCTGCCGTATAGGCCGTCATCCAGGTAGTACCAGATCTTGTCGCCGCGGTGGGCCTTGCCCATCACGCTGGAGACCGAGGTCATGGCCGGTGCACTGATAAAGCGGCCCGGTTCGGCAATTTTTTGCACGGTAGCGGGCAACTTGGCCAGCGCCTCGCGGATCGGGGCGCAGAAGCCGTCGATATCGAATTCGCCGCCCTCATAGTCAACTGGAAAACCGCCGCCGATATCCAGCACCCAGGGCTTGAGCCCCAGCGCCCAGGCTTGCTCCATGATCTCGCGGCAGGCGTCGATGGCTTGCACATGGCGACGGGCATGGGGCACTTGGGAGCCGACGTGGAACGACAGCCCCATCACCTTGAGGCCCTTGGCGTGGGCCAGTTGCAGCAGCGGCAGGGCTTGCTCCGGGGTGCAGCCGAACTTCTTGGAGAGGTCGACCTTGGTCTCCGGGTTCGGGAAGCTGACCCGCAGCAGCAGTTTCACTTCGTCCTTGTAGGGAATGAACTTCTCCAGCTCCAGCGGGTTGTCGTAGACAAACACGGTGCAGCCGAACTCCAGCGCATAACGGATATCGCTGTCGCGCTTGATGGGATGGGTATGAATACAGCGTCCCGGGCGAACCCCTTGGCTACGCACCAGATCCACTTCGCCATTGGTGGCCAGATCGAAACAGGCCCCCTCTTCCTTCAAGACAGAGACCACGGCCTCGTGGGGCAGGGGTTTGAGTGCATAGTGCAATCGCACATCGGGCAGGGCGGCAGCCAGGGCCCGATACTGTTTGCGGATGGCTGCCTTGTCGAGCAGCAGCAGGGGAGAGCCGAATTGTTCAACCAACTGACGGTAGTCTTGTGCGATCAGGGTTTCGTTCATTCTCTTTTGAAAGTCCTTAGGGGGCAGATTTGCCCTAGCCTTGGTTTGTTGAGACGGCAGCGGCCGGCTCAGGCGAGTGGTCCGGAGGGACCAACCAGACACAATGCATAACTCCATTGCAAAGTGCTTAGTTATGCGCGGAATTATCTGCCTATTGAGTTTCTGTGCAAGCATTTTGATTGGATATGTTGGAAAGTTTTTCTGGTCGAGATGACAGGTCATCCTGATATGCGACCTGGTGGCGCAACCGGCTCGCGGGATGCCCAAACTGGCTTTGTTAAAGCATTGAAAGTTAACAAACAAATAACATGCCTCACTGTGGTGCCCGAGGTGGAAAAAAAGCGGCGCAGCGGACGGCCGAGTGGGAGACAGCTCACATTTTTTGGATTAACATGCCCGCTTCCTAATCCAAACTAGTTCGGATGAAGGTAGCAGGAGAGCGATGGGCAACCATCCACCGAAGAAGTGAATCTTTCAGGTACCGGGCAACCGGTGTGGACTGCTACTGGACGATACTCTGGAGAGACCCGTTAGATCGGGCGCCGAAGGAGCAAGGCACCATGACTACCCGCAAGGGCAGGCTGGCGCCGGAAACTCTCAGGCAAAAGGACAGAGGGGATGGGATGGTTGTACTTTGGGTTGTACTTTGGCTTAGCCCGCATCCGATCGCCTCTGGCCGATCGCGACACCTATGGGAAGATCATCCTTCTCCTCCTTAATCTTTGTTTTTTAAGGAGGATGCATGTCATCAATTCAATCGGCGTTAACCGCCATCGATAGCTTTATCTGGGGTCCGCCCCTGCTGATCCTGCTGGTCGGGACCGGTATCTATCTCACCCTGCGTTTGGGTCTGCTTCAGGTCGTGCGCTTACCGCTCGCCCTGCGGTTGGTGTTTGGCCGCGATCAGGGGCAGGGCAAGCAGGGGGATGTCTCCAGCTTTGGTGCCCTGTGTACCGCCCTCTCTGCCACCATAGGTACCGGCAACATCGTCGGCGTCGCCACCGCCATCAAGCTCGGCGGCCCCGGCGCCCTGTTCTGGATGTGGATGGCGGCGCTGTTCGGCATGGCCACCAAGTACGCCGAATGCCTGCTGGCAGTCAAATACCGCGAACAGGATGCCAACGGCCAGATGGCGGGCGGCCCCATGTACTATCTGGAGAAGGGGCTTGGCTCCAAACCGCTCGCCAAGCTGTTCGCCCTGTTCGGCATAGGTGTGGCCTTCTTCGGCATCGGTACCTTCCCGCAAGTTAACGCCATCTCCGACGCCATGAGCCTCTCTTTCTCGGTGCCCCGTGAAGTGACGGCCGTGCTGCTGACCCTGATAGTGGCACTGGTGACCCTGGGGGGTATCAAGTCCATCTCCAGCGTGTCGAGCAAGGTAGTGCCCTTTATGGCGATCTTCTATATCGTCGCTTGCCTGGGGGTGCTGGTGAACAATGCGAGCGCCGTGCCCGATGCCGTGATGCTGGTGATCGAGAGCGCCTTTACCGGCCATGCGGCGACCGGCGGCTTCGTCGGCGCCAGCATTATGCTGGCGATCCAGTCCGGTGTCGCGCGCGGGGTCTTCTCCAATGAGTCGGGGCTGGGCTCTGCCCCCATCGCGGCAGCGGCGGCCAAGACAGATTCTTGCGTGGAGCAGGGGCTGGTTTCCATGACGGGCACCTTCATCGACACCATCATCATCTGCACCATGACCGGCCTGGCCCTGGTGGTGACAGGGGTGTGGAGCGGGGACTTGAGCGGCGCAGCCATGACCAGCCAGGCCTTTGCCCAGGGGCTGGATGCCCACATAGGCCAGTATCTGGTGAGCATAGGGTTGCTGTTCTTTGCCTTCACCACCATCCTCGGCTGGAACTATTATGGCGAGCGCTGCACCGAGTATCTGTTCGGGGTCAAGGCGATCAAGCCCTATCGTCTCATCTATCTGGTGCTGGTAGCGAGCGGCGCCTTCCTCCATCTGGACATGATTTGGCTGCTGGCCGACATCGTCAACGGCCTGATGGCGGTGCCCAACCTCATCGGCCTGATTGGCCTGCGCCATGTGGTTATCGCCGAAACCCGCGCCTACTTTAGCCGGGGTCTGGATGGCGAAGCCGAGCCGGATCCGCAGACGGCCTGATTTAATCTGTACCGAAAAAGCCAACGCCACGACCCGGGTCGTGGCTTTTTTTATGGCGCGTTAGGGGCTCATTCTTGCTCAGAGGGAGGGTGTCTGATCGCGGGTCAGCAGCACCTTCAGCCGCGACTGAGCGCAGTCGACCAGCTCGGCGTCGCTGCCCTGCCACTCAATGCAGCGGGCCAGCGTGGTCGAGGTGCCGGGCGCAAAGCGCAGCTCTGCACCCGCCAGCGCATAGAAACGGCTCGCCATCCGGGTACCCTCATCCACATCTCCTGCCACCAGCAGCATGGCCTGGGCCAGCACGGCGCCGCCGTGATCCTGCCCCGGTGCCAGCCAGCGCTGGGCGGTGCCGGTGATCTTGCGCCCCCCGATCACCAGATTGTACTGGCCATCGCAAAAGGAGCCGGGCACGAAGTCATAGTTTCCCTCAAGGCCGTACTCCCCCAGCAGGGCCAGCAGCGGCGCCCCCAGCAGCCGGTAGTAGTGAGCCAGATCGGTGGTGGTACGGGGCAGTAACAAGGAGAGGTTGAGGATGCCAGCGCCGTGGGGCACGGCGGTGCCGCCACTGTCGCGCACATGCACCGGCCAGCCTTCGGCGGCGAGCTGCTCGCAGGCGGCAGCGTAACGGGGCAGACGGGTATCCTTGCGGGTGACAATCAGGCATTGGGGGGCCTGCCAGAGGTGGGCACGGGGCTGGCCGTCACGGGCACAGTCGCGCAGCCAGTGCTGCTCCTCGGCCAATATCTGTGCGGGGGAAGCTGTGTCGGGGAGGAGAGAGAGCAGGCGATAGGGCATGGCGACATCCTCAAAAAAGGCTGCTCAGCACACTACCCGTGGCGGCTGACAAGGTAAAGCCCCGCAGTGCGGGGCTTGAGTCTGCTATCGGTTGATGACGTCTCAGGAGTGACGCTGTTCGCGCTTTGGCAGCAGCAGGTTCATCACGATGGCGGTGAGGCCGCCGGTGGCGACGCCGTAGGAGAGCACGCTTCTGGCCAGATCCGGCAGGTGTTGCAGCACTTCCGGCACCTGGGCGACCCCCAGCCCCATGGCGAGCGACACCGCCAGGATCATCAGGGCGCGTCTGTCCAGCTCCTCGCGGGAGATGATGCGTACCCCGGCGGCGGCTATGGTGCCGAACATGACGATGGTCGCACCGCCCAGCACGGGCTCGGGGATCTGCTGCACCAGGCTGGCGACCGCGGGGAACAGGCCGAGCAGGGCCAGCATGGCGGCGATAAAGAGGCCGATATGGCGACTGGCCACCCCGGTCAGCTGGATGACGCCGTTGTTCTGGCTGAAGGTCGACATGGGAAAGGTTGCAAACAGGGCAGCCAGCATGGAGTTGCAGCCATCGGCCAGTACCCCGCCCTTGATACGTTCCAGAT
>NZ_CAWNYS010000112.1:0-6623 GCF_963878295.1 Aeromonas sp. HMWF014
TAGGCGATATGGCGGTGGCCCTGCTCGATAAGGTAGGTGGTGGCCTGCTGGGCGGCATGGGTGTTGTCGGGGCCGATAAAGTCCACGTCATCGCGATAGTAGGAGCGGGCGGCGCACACCACCGGCAGTTGCGAGCCCAGCAGGATCTCCAGGGTTTTGGCCGCTGCGCCGCGCACCGGATTGAAGATGATGCCCGCCACCCCCTGGCGTGACAGCGACTGTATGCTCTGCTGCAACCGCTCCGGGCTGTGGCCGCACTGGGTCAGAAACAGCAGGTAGCCCTGCTGCTCCAGCACCTCGCTCACCCCGGCGGTCACTTCGGTATAGAAGGGGTCGGTGATGTCGCGCAGGATCAGCCCCACCAGATTGGATTGCTGGCTGCGCAGGTTGGCGGCGGCGCTGTTGGGCACGTAATCAAGCTGCTTGATCGCCTGCTGCACCCGCTCGGCGGTGGCTGGCGAGATGCGCCCCTTGCCATTGAGTACCATGGAGACGGTCGTGACCGAGACCCCCGCCAGTTGAGCGACATCGGTGATCTTGACGTTTTTCGATGGTTGCAGTTTGGGTGGCATAGGTTTGGACGGCATGGGTTGTGACGACATAGGGCGAGTGCTGCAGCCATGGGCAAAGAGACCGGAGAGCCACAGCATACCTCCTCGTATACCCAAGTGAAACGTTACATCACCGCTGCGCCGATCTGGCTCACAGATTTTGCACCACTCATCATTCGGGCCAGCCATTCTGTGATCCTGTCGGCACTTGTTGCTTGATAAAACGTTTTATCATCCAGCAAAACCTGATGCCGACCCGAGTCTCTGCCACGAGCAGCGGTGAGGGAAGCCGCAGACATTGCTGTTTATTCACAAGGAGCCGTTTCATGGCCAAGCCTCAAGCCAAATCCACGATATGGGAGTTCCTGCAGAGCCTCGGCAAGACCTTTATGTTGCCGGTCGCCCTGCTGGCCTTCTCGGGCATTTTGCTCGGTGTCGGCAGCTCGCTCACCAGCGATGCGGTCAAGCAGAGCATGCCCTTCCTCGACAACACCGTGCTGCAACTGCTGTTCCTCTGGATGACCAAGGTGGGGCTGGTGGCCTTTATCTACCTGCCGGTGATGTTCGCGGTGGCCATTCCGCTGGGGCTGGCGCGGGAAGAGAAGGGGGTGGCGGCCTTTGCCGGTTTCGTCGGCTATGCGGCGCTCAATCTCTCTATCAACTTCTACCTGACGGTGGCCAACGTCATCGGTGACGCGGCGGCGGAGAAGGCCTACGGGGTGAAATCCATCCTCGGCATCAGCTCCATCGACACCGGGATTCTGGGGGCCATCATCGTCGGGGTGATCGTTGCCAAACTGCACGCCCGTTTTTACACCTACCGGATGCCCGATGCGCTCGCCTTCTTCGGCGGTGCCCGCTTCGTGCCCATCATCACTGTGCTGGTGCTGGGGGTGGTCGGCTTGGTAGTGCCTTTCGCCTGGCCCTGGTTTGCCGCTGGCATCAATGGTATCGGTGCGCTGATTTCCCACGCCGGTCCCTTCGGCCCCTTCCTGTTCGGTACCGGTGAGCGTCTGCTGCTGCCGCTCGGCCTGCACCACATTCTGGTGGCGCTCATTCGCTTTACCGAAGCGGGAGGCACTCAACTGGTGTGCGGCAACGAGGTGAGCGGCGCGCTCAACATCTTCTACTCCGAGCTCGCCTGCGCCGACACCACTGGCTTCTCGGTCTCTGCCACCTCCTTCCTCTCTCAGGGCAAGATGCCTGCCTTCCTCGGCGGTCTGCCGGGTGCCGCGCTCGCCATGTATCACTGCGCCCGCCCGGAAAATCGCGGCAAGATCAAGGCGCTGCTGGTCTCTGGCGTGGTGGCCTGCGTCATCGGCGGCATCACAGAGCCGCTGGAGTTCCTGTTCCTGTTCGTGGCACCCGTGCTCTACGTCATTCACGCCATCCTGACGGGTCTGGGCTTTATGACCATGGGGCTGCTCGGCGTCACCATCGGCAACACCGACGGCAACCTCATCGATTTTCTGGTGTTCGGCGTGCTGCAAGGCACCGCCACCAAGTGGTATCTGGTGCCGGTGGTGGCCGCCATCTGGTTTGCCATCTACTACAGCGTGTTTCGCTTCGCCATCGTACGCTTTAACCTGAAAACCCCCGGCCGCGAAATCGAGACCAGCGAGGCAGCCCAGCCCGCAGGCAAGAAAGCTGGTAACAGCGGCTACAACGGTGAAATCATCCTCAACGCGCTGGGCGGGGCTGATAACATCCTCGCGCTCGATAACTGCATCACCCGCCTGCGGATGTCGGTGCAGGATATGAGCCGGGTCGATGACAAGCTGTTGAAAGCGAACGGCGCCATCGGGGTGATCAAGCTCGACGAGCACAACCTGCAGGTGGTGATTGGTCCTCAGGTGCATCTGGTGAAAAACCAGTTGCAGAGCCTGATGAGGGGCTGATCTGGTCAATAAAACCCGAATAGGGGGCGCAAGCCCCCTCTTTGCCTCTCATAATATGTCTCCTGTTTATGAATGGGGAAAATTCATGCGCGATACTGATGATTTTGACCGTGTGGTCGACCGCCACGGCACCCATTGCACCCAGTGGGACTATGTGGCCGACCGCTTTGGCCACGCCGACCTGCTCCCCTTTACCATCTCCGACATGGATTTCGAGACCGCCCCCTGCATTCGCCAGACCCTGGCTACGCGGCTCGAACACGGGGTATTTGGCTACAGCCGCTGGAATCACAGTGACTTCAAGGGGGCGGTGAGCGACTGGTTTGCCAACCGCTACGGGGCAACCCTCGACCCGGATACGCTGGTCTATGGTCCCTCGGTCATCTATGTGATTGCCCAGCTGGTGAGCTTCTGGTCGGCGCCGGGCGAAGGGGTGCTGGTGCATACCCCCGCCTACGACGCCTTCGGCAATATGCTGGCCGCCAATGACAGGGTGCTGCTGCCCTGCCCGCTCAAAAAAGAGCAGGGGAGTTACCAGATTGACTGGGCGTGCTTTGAGCAGCAAGCCGCCCGCACCGATTGCCGCATTTTGCTGCTGTGCAGCCCCCACAACCCCACCGGCCGGGTCTGGACGCGCGATGAATTGAGCCGAATGGCTGCTATCTGCCAGCGCCACGGGGTCAAGGTCATTTCGGACGACATCCATATGGATGTGAGTTTTGCCCGCTACCTGCCGTGGAGCGAGGTGGCGCCGGACGATAACTGGGCGCTGGTGAGCTCGGGCTCCAAATCCTTCAATATTCCGGCCCTTGGCGGCGCCTACGCCTTTATCGCCAACGCACCGGCGCGGGCCGCCTATTTGCAGCGGCTCAAGGCGGCCCATGGGCTATCTTCCCCCCCCATTCTCGGGGTACTGGCCCATATCAGCGCCTATCGGGACGGCGGCGAGTGGCTCGATGCCCTGAAAGCCTATCTGCACGGCAACCTCGCCAATGTGGCGGCGCGGCTCAATGCGGCGTTCCCCGCCATCGACTATCGGGTGCCTGAAGGGACCTATCTCGCCTGGATTGATCTGCGCGGGCTTGGCATCGACTCCACCAAGCGGATGGATGCCCTGCAAACCTTGCTGGTGGAGAAATACCGGGTCGCCATCATGCGTGGCGACACCTATGGCCCCGAAGGCAAAGGCTATATCCGCCTCAACGTCGGCTGCCCGCGCTCAAAGGTCGATCAGGGGCTCGACGCCCTGATCGGCGCGCTGGGGGAGTTGCATGCCAGATAAAACAAGCCGCTCCGGGCGGCTTGTTTATTGTGAGGTCAGCTTTTTGGTATCGGGAGAGTTAGCCCGTCCGAGGATGGCACGGCTGCTAAACAGCACCTTGCCGCAGGCAAGGCAGGTGTGACGCAGTCGGTAATCACCGACGCAGGTAAGCGGGCTGAACAGTACCTTGCGGGAACCGCAGGCGTAGCAGCTGGCGTGCTCGTCATCCTCGGTGGCGCATTCGGGATGCAAGCTGAGGTACTTAGGCAGGGTGGGCAGCTTGTCCCAGTCGGGCTGAGCGACCGAGTTGTTCTTGAGGATGATGGCGACGGTCACCAGGCCCGCCAGGGTGAGTAGTACGTCCGTCAATTCCATGAGCGTCAAGACTCCGTCCGTGATGGGCCGCAGGGCCCTGGGGTTGGTGGGTACAATATGGATCCTATCTTATCTTGCTGCGGGCTGAGTGTGCCATCCCCGTCAAGGTAGCCTTTTGGCGCCGTCTGCCGGGGAGGCGATAATGAAGAACAGTTTGGAGGGCATCTCCTCTTCAGCGCCCTGGTCGATTCCCTGCCGATGGCCTGGCCGAGCCGCGTGAAAAAAATGTGCATAACCAGCAGATCTTGAGGTTGTCTGCGAGATAGTAGGACGACATCACCTCAATGAACTGATAATAGAGGGAAATGTTGAATTTAATGACATCGGGTCAGAATGATTTTGTGGGGTTTCATAAGGATCTGAAAGCTGTTTGCTAGATTGGTTTATGCATAATCAATCGTTTATTTAGTTGGACAATCTAGGTGGGATCGGTGTCCAATCAAAGGAGCAGGTTGGCCAACAGTGCCGTCAGCCAGTGTGTAACCCTATGATGTAAGGAGACATCCTGATGGAAAAACTTGACCAAGAGATCGACACCATGCGCCAGGAGTTTGAGTCACAAGGCCAGAAACAGGCCCACGACAAATGGCAAGCCAGGGTTGATGAACTGCAACGGGAACGGGATCGTTCAGAAGCGCCCCAGCCGGAAGCTGAAAAACACTAGCTCGCCGACGGCCACCTAGTGATGGCCATCGGTCAAGCAGACAATAAACACCCCCATAGCCTCAGAGGAGACTGGGGGTTTTTATTGGCCGGGAGATTGCACCCTTGCACTTGTTATGAAGCGCAGCCTGACAAACCAAGATGCTTGCAGGGAACAACAAGGACCATCAGTGATGGTCCTTGTTCGTTTAGGCAGTCATTGAAACCTGCGCAGGGGGCACGTCTTGGCAGCTGTTGCCGGCGCGGGCGACCCGGCCTTCTGCCAGCAGCTGGTAGTGGCCGGTAGCGGCGGGGACAAAGGCGGACTGGCCCTGCTCGAGGCGCAGCGTCTCGCCGCCCTGCTTGAGTGTGACTGTGCCATCGATGGCAAACAGGATCTCGGCGCTGGCGGTGGTGAGCGCATGCTCGCCTGCCGGATAGACGCTGAAGGTGAAGTCCGGTACGGGTACATCGAAGTGCTGCACAGTGTTGCCGGTCATGCCCTCACAGCGCGGGGCCAGCAGGATCTGGTCATCTGGCTTGGGCTGGCAGCGGGTGCAATCCAGCAGCTCTGCCACGTCGATATATTTTGGGGTGAGACCGGCGCGCAGCACGTTGTCGGAGTTGGCCATGATCTCAAGACCCGTGCCGCGCACATAGGCGTGGGGGGTGCAGGCATCGAGGAACATGGCCTGACCCGGCTTGAGGGTCACGACATTGAGCAAGAGCGGCGAGAAGAGCCCCACATCCCCCGGATATTGGGCGGCCAGACTGGTAATGAGCGCAAAGGTCTCTTCATCCTGATGGTCGGTGGCATAGGCCAGCAGGGCCGCCAGCGCGGCTTCCTTGCGTGCCCCAGTCAGGATCAGCAACTGGTGGAAGAAGTGCTGCAAACCACTTTCGTTCTGGTTGGTGGCAAGGGCCGCGACCAGATCGGCGATGGACGCCAGCTTGATCCGCTCGAACAGCGCCAGGATGGCGGGAATGGCACGAAAGCCGTTCATCGCCTGATAGGGGGTGAGGGCAAACACCAACTCCGGTTTGTGGTTGGGGTCTTTATAGTTGCGATTGCTCGCCTTGGGGTCGATGCCGGCGGCTTCCTCCCTGGCAAAACCGGCTTCGGCCTGGGCCTTGCTCGGGTGTACTTGGATGGAGAGGGCCTTCTCGGCGCACAGCACCTTGAACAGGAACGGCAGGCTGCCGAAGCGGGCCCGGGTGGCCTCGCCCAGCGCAGCGGCCGGAGCTGCGTCGATCACCACAGAGAGCTTCTGCACCCTGCCCGCCAGCGTTACCTCTGAGCAGCCGTTGGGATGGGCGCCCATCCACAACTCGGCCTGGGGTTTGCCCGTTGGATTGGGGATGCCAAACAGGGCGGTGAGGGCGTCATGGCTGCCCCAGTCGTAGTCTTGAATCGGATTTTGCATTAACAAAAAAGAAGGCAGGTCGCGACTGCTCATAAGGGACGCCTCATTTAGTTTGAAGAAAGTCGGGTGAAGAAAAGGGTGGCATTGCTGCTGTAGACCGGACTATAACATGGGCGGCCTTTACCGCCGCAACCGCTTGCCTCTCTCCTTTGATCAGGATCAGGGGGGAGGGCCGGTTTCAGCTATCAGGTCAACGCTCCCCGCCTAGAACGGGTGTTCAGCGGCGAATACCTCAACCAGATTTGGGACAAGGAGCAGGGCTGTAAGGAGATAAGCGTGCTGACCGAAGATCCCGGCCGCTCCCCCACCGATAATTACCTGTTTCATGGAAGCTGCCTCTATATCCGGGAAAATTTTCACCGCCCCATCACCCACCGCTTTAACGTCTTGGCCAGCCATCTCTCCCATCTGTTTCGCGAGCAGTGTCCTATGCGATTGGTGGACTACCTCAGCCGGATACGGATCGAACGGG
>NZ_CAWNYS010000113.1:0-5887 GCF_963878295.1 Aeromonas sp. HMWF014
ACCGTTGGCGCGAGCCTGCTTAAAGAGCGGCAGCACGTACGCTTGTTGCGCCTGCAACTCGGCGATCCGGTTCTCGTTACTGGGGTGAGTGGAGAGCAGCTTCGGCGGGGTGTTGCCACCGGCGGCGGCACTCATGTTCTGCCACAGGGGAATGGCCTCAGCCGGATTGAAACCGGCGCGGGCCATCAACTCCAGCCCCAACCGATCCGCTTCACTCTCCTGGGTGCGCCCATAAGGGAGCATGACACCGACCTCTACCCCAAGGCCAAGGGCGGCCATGGTGGCGCCGCGATACTCGCTGCTGCCCATGGCGATGTCGGCCGCCGCCAGACCGAGACCGGTCAGCTGGCTGCGGGAGAGCCGTTCGTTGGAGTGCTGGGCCAGCACGTGAGTCAGCTCGTGGCCGATGACGGTGGCGAGCTGATCCTGATTCTTGGCGACCTTGAGCAGGCCGCTGTAGACCCCTATCTTGCCGCCGGGCAGGGCGAAGGCGTTGACCTGCTTGGAGTCAAACACCACCACTTCCCAGCTGGTGATGCCATAGCTGGCCGGTACCTGGGCGGTCACCGCCTTGGCGACGCAGGAGACATAGGCATTCATCTTGGCATCTTTGCTCACCTTCTCCTGCTTCTTCATCTGCTCGAAGGAGTCGGCGCCCAGCTGGTTCATCTGCTGGGGCGAGAACAGCAACATCTGGCTACGACCGGTAGGAGACTGGGCACAGCTGGCCAGCAGGGTGGAACAGAGTGCCGCCAGGCCGAGCTTGAACAGGGGGGATGTCATGGAGGTGTCCTTCACCATAAAGATGCCCTATTTTCGGAAATGCGGGCGTCCGGCGCAAGTCGCCAAATCATACTGTTCGGCGAAAGCGGTCACAGGTCGCCATGGTGGATCCACTCAAAAAGAAAACGGGCCCCGCGGGGCCCGTGTGGCAGAGGAAACTGGCTTACATGATGCCCAGTTTCTTCAGGTCGGCTTCGACCACCTTGGCCGGCACCGGCACGTAGCCATCTTTGGCAACGATGCTTTGACCCGCTTTGGAGAGCATCAGCTTGACGAACTCTTGCTCCATCGGGGAGAGCGGCTTGTTCGGATGCTTGTTCACGTAAACGTACAGGAAGCGCGACAGCGGATACTTACCGGTGATGGCGTTGTCAGCGGTCGCTTCGATGAAGGTCTTGCCATCCTTGGAGAGCGGTACGGCACGCACACCGGAGGTAACATAACCGATACCCGAGTAGCCAATACCGTTCAGGGAGGCAGAGACTGACTGCACCACGGAGGCAGACCCCGGTTGTTCGTTCACGCCGCTCTTGAAGTCGCCGTTACACAGGGCGTGCTCTTTGAAGTAACCGTAGGTACCGGAGACAGAGTTGCGGCCGAACAGCTGCAGATCCTTGGAGGACCAGTTGCCGTCCAGACCCAGATCAGACCACTTGGTGGCCGCCTTGTCTTCGCCACACTTGAGGGTGCTGGAGAAGATGGCATCCAGTTGCGGCATGGTCAGCCCCTTGATGGGGTTGTCCTTGTTGACGAACACGGCCAGGGCATCGACCGCAACGCGGATGGCGGTCGGCTTGTAGCCATGGCGCTTCTCGAATGCTTCCTCTTCACCTGTCTTCATGGCGCGGCTCATGGGGCCAAACTGGGCAACACCTTCTGTCAGGGCAGTTGGCGCGGTAGAGGAACCTGCGGCCTGGATCTGCACGTTGACGTTGGGGTACATGCGCTTAAATTCTTCGGCCCACAGGGTCATCATGTTGGCCAAGGTGTCCGAACCGACAGAGGACAGGTTGCCCGAGATGCCGCTGGTCGGTGTGTAATCCGGCAGATTTTTATCCACACCGGCAGCCAGGGCGCTGACGGAAAACAGGGTTGCTGCGGTGAATCCGATTACACCAGCCAGTTTGTTGAGTTTCATCCAATCTCTCCAAGTTCAAGGTTGTAGAACGCAGTCCATTCAAAAACGGTGTTAACTTCACTCAACGCCGGTCACGACGACCGATTTGTTGAGTTTCATTCCATGCCCTCTCCACCCAGTCCGAGGTTGCAAAAGGCAATCGTCAATCTGATGTCAAACCTGGTTAAAACCCGCTCGTACTGTTGGTCGGGCTTCATTTCGTCCCCGCCAACGTGACAGAAGGTCCGTTCTCAAGACGGCGCCAGTATCTGACCTGGCAGTGACAAATTTATGGATTTAATGTGACACTTTAATGACATGGCAAGGCTGTTGGTCAAATGAAAAGAGGGCCGCCGTCGCCGCCCTCTCTGCACTGCTAACCCCTTGCTGAAAAAGACTATTTCAGCACCACCATATTGGCCGGAATGAGGAAGCTGAAACGGCTACCGAGGCCAACCCGGCTCTCGATATCGAGCTGGGCGTCGTGATGACTCAAGGCATGCTTGACGATGGCAAGCCCCAACCCTGAGCCACCCGTGTGGCGCGAGCGTGCCTTGTCGACCCGATAGAAACGCTCGGTGAGCCGCGCCAGATGTTCGGGCGGGATACCTTCCCCCTCGTCCTGCACCACAAACAGCGCCATGGCCCCCTGCTTGCGCCACTCCACGCTGATCTTGCGCCCCGCCGGGGTGTAGTGAATGGCGTTGTAGACCAGGTTGGAGATGGCGCTGCGCAGCTGATCCTGATCCCCGCGCACGAAGAGATTGGACTGCACCCTGAACTCGATCTGGTGTGCCCGCTCCCCCGACAGTACCCGTACCTCCTGCTCCAGCAGCCCCAGCATGGCAGGCATGTCCACCAGGTGGGAGAGATCCACCGAGGGAGCCGCCTCGATGCGCGACAGGGTGAGCAGCTGGTTGACAAGGTTATCCATGCGGATGGTCTGCTCCATCATCACCCTGTGTGCCTTGGCCCACAGGTCAGGGGGGGGCAGTTCTTCGGTCATCTCCAGATAGCCCTTGAGTACAGTGAGCGGTGTACGCAGTTCGTGGGAAACGTTGGAGACAAAGTGCTTGCGGGTTTTCTCCAGGCTGCGCAGCCGGGTGACATCCCGCACCACCAACATGGCCTGATCCTCGGCGTAGGGCATGATGCGAAACTCGAGACTCTTCTCCTCGTTGATAGGCGAGGCTATCTCGAACGGTTCGTCATACTGCCCCTCACCCAGATAGGCACCGAAGGTGGGATTGCGAATGAGGTTGCCTATGTGCTGACCGGCGTCTTCCGGCCAGCGAAAACCGAGCAACTGCTCTGCCAGCCGGTTGCACCAAAGGATGCTGCCGTCAGTGCGAAACACCACTGCGGCATCGGGCAGGGCTTCGGCCCCTTCCCGAAAACGGCGGATGAGACCCGCCAGCTCGCGGCGCCGGGCGCGGTGGCGTTGCTGCAACTTGTAGATGCCGTTGAAGATATACTCCCAGCTGCCACTGCCGTTGGGGGGCACCAGGCTGCGATCGTGCCACAGCCAGTCCGACAGCCGCTTCTGAAAGCGATAGTGCCAGCCCAGATGCAGCACGGTCGCCACCAGCAGGCAAAGGGTGAAGGTATCCGTCAACCAGCCGACCAAGACGAAGGGCGTATAAAAAAACGCCATCCGCCACAACTGTCGCCGCCAGGCGTAAGGTTGCAACATAACGTCCTCTAGAGACGGATGGAAAAGCGATAGCCCGCACCGCGCACCGTCTGAATCAATCGATCGTGACCCGTCTCTTCGATAGCCTTGCGCAAGCGACGAATATGCACATCCACGGTTCTGTCCTCGACGTACACATTGGTCCCCCAAACATTGTTGAGCAGCTGCTCGCGACTATAGACCCGCTCGGGATGGGTCATGAAGAAGTGCAGCAGTCTGAACTCGGTCGGCCCCATGTCCAATGCCTTCTCCTCGGCGCTGACCCGGTGGGAAACCGGATCCAGTTTAAGTCCCTGCACCTCGATCACCTCGTCCACCGACGTGGGCGAAACACGACGCATCACAGCATGAAGGCGGGCGGTCAGCTCCTTGGGAGAGAAAGGCTTGGTGATGTAGTCGTCGGCACCGGCCTCCAGACCACGCACCTTGTCCTCCTCCTCACCGCGGGCGGTCAACATCACCACCGGGATCTGGCGTGTCACCTCATCCTGCTTGAGTTGCTTGATGAACTGGATGCCACTGCCACCCGGCATCATCCAGTCCAGCACGATGAGTTCGGGGTAAGGCTCGCGCACCTTCGCCAGTCCATCGGCGTAATCTTCCGCTTCAACCGTCTCATATCCCTTTTGCTCAAGCACGAAGCAGAGCATTTCGCGGATGGGTGCTTCGTCCTCGACCACCAGAATTCGCTTAGCCATATCCCTTCTCTCTCCTGTGTGAAGATGGGTGCGCCAATTATTAGAACTTTCTGTGACACTTTTATGACTTTATGACAGGCGAGATGATAAACGTTTTAAGATTCATTTGGCAGCTGCGAGTTGCAGCAAGTCCCAACGGTTGCCACTGATGTCCTCGAACACCACCACCATGCCGTATGGCTCACTACGTGGCTGTTCACAAAAATGAACACCGTACGCCTGCATGCGCTGGTAATCCCCCCAGAAGTCGTCGGTTTCGAGGAACAAAAATACCCGGCCGCCCCCCTGCTGACCGATGGCGGCCTGCTGCTCGGGCGTGGCGGCACGGGCCAGCAGCAAGGCAGATCCTGGCGCGCCGGCAGGCGCCACTCGCACCCAGCGCTTGCCCGGTTTGCCCGGTTCATCAAGCCGGGTATCTTCCAGCAGCGCGAAGCCAAGTCCCTCGGTAAAAAAGCGAATGGCCTGATCGTAATCGGCCACCAGCAGGGTCAGCGCCCCGATCGATTGTGTTGTCATCTTGCTCTCTCGCATTCATTGATTTTTCGGCTGTTGGCGGCACGGTAGCACTGCGGTCAGTTCACTTCCACCCGGTTTCGGCCCCGCTTTTTAGCCTGATAGAGCGCCTCGTCGGCGCGCTTGAGTAACAGCTCCAGCGGATCCCCTTCACGCTCGGCCACCCCGAACGAGACGGTGACCCGCAGGGCTGAGGGCCAATGGGGATAGGCTGCCAGCATGACCCGTAGCCGCTCGGCCAAACTGGCGGCTCGCAGCCTATCGTAGTGGAAGCAGACCAGCACGAACTCCTCCCCACCCCAGCGCACCAGATGGCAGAGTGCATCACAGTGGCGCAGGATCTCGCTCACCAGATGCTTGAGCACCTCATCCCCCACCGGGTGGCCATGGGTGTCGTTGATCTGCTTGAAGTGATCCACATCGAGATAGATAAAGGAGCAAGCCAGCTCGTCTATCTCGGCTAACAAGCGTTCACCACCCAACCGGTTGAGCGCGCCGGTCAGCGGATCGTAACAGGCCAGTTCGCGGGAGCGGCGGCTCTCTTCGCTCAGGGTGCGATTGAGCGCCTCCACCTCCAGCTTGGCCTGATGGGCATGCTGCAAGCGTTGTTTCATATAGATATGGTTGACCAGAAAAAACGCGCAACCATAGATAAACCAGACAAACAGGATCAGCCGGTAGAAGAGGGTGGCATCGAGCCAGGGGCCGTGAAACTGCAGCTCCTCGATCACTACCCCATGCTTGCCGGGTGGCATGTCGGAACCCGCTACCACCTCCATGGCATAGACCCGATCCAGATTCGCCCCCTGCTGCTGCAGCGGCACATTGAAATACTTGATCCACCAGGTCGCCGGAGTGAATACATCCAGCGGCACCTCGTGGGATTTGCCGTAATCGGCCGGACGAAAGATGATTTCGTTGAACTTGGGTTGCAACGGGTCGTCCACCTTGTCGTAAGCCGGATTGTAGTTGCGTAGATAGAAGCGCCAATCCTGCTCCCCCTCCCCCGTCACGCTCAAACGAATATGGAGCATGTCGAAACGGGCGAGATTAATCCCCTGCTGGCGCGACGTCAGGGTGAGG
>NZ_CAWNYS010000114.1:0-13020 GCF_963878295.1 Aeromonas sp. HMWF014
CCCCAGGATCACCAAGAGGGAATCCAACGCCAAAAACCACCGCCCCAACCGCCTCGCCCGCTCCACCATGATTGCCTGACCCCTGCTTTGCTAATGACATCCAACTCGCTCGTCTCATCGCCCGGATGACGCCGTCGCCAAATCGGGTCAAGGGTGACTGTAACCCCCTGACTCGACATGGCAATATGCCAATGCATGACGATTGAGACTGCTATTCTGGAAGGGCGCCAGATATAGTGGTAGCCGACAACTGGCTATATTTCATATTGGATTACGTTATGGCTATGACTCTGGATGACTTGCAATTACTACTGGATGTGGTCAATCGCGGCAGCTTCAGCAAGGCGGCGGCCATTCGCGGCTGGTCCCAACCCATGGTCAGTCAGCGAATCGCCGTGCTGGAACAGGCGCTGGGACAACCCCTGTTTCGCCGCCACAGACGCGGCGCTACCCCGACCCCGGCCTGCGAACAATTTCTGCCTGCGGCAGCCGCCGCGCTCACTGCACTGGAAGGGGGACGCCTGGCGATGCAAGGTGCGCCAGCCCTGCCCCGCATCAAGCTCTCCTGCCTCCCTTCACTGACCACTGTGGTGTTTGGCCCCCTGCTGCTGGCGCTGGTGGATGAAGCATTCGAGATCCGCTGCAATACGGATCACTCCGGCATCATAATGCAAGAGCTGCTGACCGGTGAAACAGACGTCGGCTTCATCCTCAAGTGTCCGGCCATCGCTGGCATCCAGCTCGAGTTGCTCTGCCGCTCCCCCATCATAGCGGTAGCCTGCGCCACCCACCCGCTGGCGGGGCAGCGGGGCCTGACCCTGCAAGACATAGCCAACGAGCGGCTGGCTCCCCAGCAGTGGGGCACAGGCTGCGACGAATTGATCCTGCAACTGCGACTGCTACGCCAGGTGGCAAGCCCGCTGCATGCCATCCAGCCCGCCAGTGCGGCGCGGGAGTTGGCGCTGGAGCACGGCTTCATCACCCTGATGCCGGCACTCGCCATCAGCCGTGACCTGGAGGTTGGCCGCCTGATCCAGCTGGATGTGGTGGATCTGCCGCAGGATCACTGGGATGTCATGATGGCCTGGCGCAGCGGCAAACGACCCAACCCCGCCAAGGAGCGGGTGCTGGAAGCCGCCCGCACCCTGGCCCGACGCTGGTCGGGTAAATCCGCATAAAAAAGCGCCGGACAAGTCCGGCGCCAAACGCTAGGTCACATCAACCAGGGATCAGTAGGTTGCCTTGAGGGTCACCCCGGAAAAGGCGCTGAAACCGCTCAGCTGCACATACCAGGTACCCGCCTTGGGCGAATTCAGAGTGCAGGTCTCGGTGTTGCCATTCTTGTATGGGCGGCAATCATAGCTGGTGCCGGTCGGCAGCGCCCCGAACTTCACATAGAGATCCGCATCACCTGTGCCGCCACTGCTGGCAACCACCAGCTGGCTCTTGCCGGCCGGTACGTCGATAGTGAAGTTCACCTTGCCACCCTTGGTAGCGGAGAGCCCGGTCACGGGGACCCCGTTTTGCAGCACACTGCTGCTCGGTGGCGGTGTGGTGCCGCAGGAGGCATTGACACCGACCGTAGTAAAGGCCGCCGCCACGTCAGGCAGGCTGTAGCCCAGATCGGTAGCCGCCCTGGTCACGCCACAGGCGCCCTGATCGTAGGTGGTATTGGCTCCCCAGTAGAGGCGGTTGGCCAGCACGAATACTTCAAAGGCCTTGCGGGTGTTCCAGCCACTGGTATTGGCCAGCAGGTAGAAGGCACGGTTGTAGACACCCGAGCTATGGTGCACATCAATGCCATCGTAGTAGTCGCTGGCATGACCGATTGAGCTGCCGTCACGGGTCGGATCCTCGAAGTAGCGCAGCGAGCCATTGCCCTTGAAGATCTGGGCCCCGACCATCCAGTCGTTACTGCCCTTCATGTAGTACTCGGCCGCTTCCCCCGCCATGTCGGAGAAGGCCTCGTTGATGCCGCCCGATTGGTCCGAGTAGACCAGGCCCGAGTTCTGTTCGGTAAAACCGTGACTCACCTCGTGGGCGGCCACGTCCAGGCTCACCAACGGGTAGAAGGTGGTGGCACCGTCGCCAAACGTCATCTGGCTGCCGTCCCAGAAGGCATTCTCGTAGTTGCGGCTGTAGTGCACCCGCATCTTCAGCTTGAAGCTGAGCGGCGCCGTGTTGTACCAGTTGCGGTACATGTCGAACACCACATTGCCAAAGTAGTGGGCATCGTTGAGCGGCGAGTAGGCACCGTTAATCTCCTTGACCGTGTTCTCCGGGCAGGTGAACTGGTGCACGGCACCACCCGTGGTGGCGTGATTCATGTTGACCGTATCCACGTTCGGGCTGGTCATGCGGCAGGTGTCATCCACCAGCAGGGGGCCGAAGTCGGAGCCGTAGAAGTATTTGCCGGTCTTGACGTTGCCACCCGGGCCTGTGGAGTCCTTGTGGTTGATCCCCTCCCAGCGCTTGAGCTCGGTACCGTTCTGGGCATCGATCACCACGAAGGGACGGCTCGGCTGCTCGCTTGCCGTCAGCCATGAGACCAGATAGACCAGACGGGCCTGCCCGGCCTCATCCTGCATCACGAACAGCTTGACTCGCTCGTTGCTGCCCTTCGCCCCGGCACGGGCCTTGCCAGCGGCATCGGCCGGTGACAGGGCAGCAGTCGGGCTGGTCAGGTCGGCATCGATCTGACGCAGGATCTGGCCGGAGACCTGGCTTATCTGACCCCCGAGGGACAGCTCAGCCACCAGCACCTGGCCCCAGACCGGGATACCATTCCAGGTCTGCTCATAGCGAACCCGCTGCTGGCCATTGGGCAGCTTGACCGCCCGCACTTGACGAAACTCTCCATCCCCAACCAGCGCACTCACACCTGCGGCGCCGCTTGGTGCTCCCTGAATGCCCGCCACCTGATGTACGTCAACCTGTTCTGCAGCCAAGGCTGCGCTTCCCCAGCAGGCCAATACCACGGCCAAATAAACTTTGTTCATCTCGTCTTTCCTTAGGTCGATGAAGATTGCACGCCGGGTCTCTTACCCAACGCTCCTACACTAGTTAGCACGCTAAAAACAGCTGCCTGTCATATATGACAGCGCAGCACGAACCGGTAGCAGGATCTGCGGTTTCATATGTTAGGTAGTGCAAACAGAACAAAAAGCAGTGAATGACGCTTGAAAAGGCCTGAGAATAACCAGGCCCACACGGCCCCCAACACAGGCCCCACCATATGGGGATAGCGAACGCAGGTGAGAGAGTAAAAGCCCTTGGCGCACAAGGGGTTGATTGGCTACATTGGCTGTTTGGCGGCCCACACAGGGCCAAGACACGGCAGAGAGGTAAGGATGTTTTCATGGCAACTGGACGATGAGTTGGCGCTGCTGTTCTTGCAGCCCGACATGGCAAGCGAACTCTTTGGCCTGTGCCGGGAGAACCGCGACTACCTGACCCAATGGCTGCCCTGGCCTCCCTACATACAGCAGCCGGCCGACAGCGCCACCTTCATCCGCCACGCCATCGAGAAGTTTGCCCGCGGCGAGGGATTGACCACCGTCATCGAGTATCAGGGCGAGATCGTCGGTGTCATCGGCTACAACCAGATCGATCAGGCGCTGGCCAAGGTCACCATTGGCTACTGGCTGGCGGAACGCTGGCAGGGCAACGGCATCATCACCCGCGCCTGTCAGGCCCTGATCCATCACGCCTTCGAAGAGATGGGGATGGAGAAGGTTGAGATCAGCACGGCGGTGGAAAACGAGCCCAGCCGGGCGGTGTGCGAGCGACTAGGCATGCAGCCGGAGGGGATCAGCCGACGGGCCGAACGACTGGAGGATCGTGTGGTGGACCACGTCCACTACAGCCTGCTGCGCGATGAGTGGCTAAGGCAACGCGATCACTGATGGCCGAGGCAGCCCGGCGGTCGACACCCTGCTTATGAATCCACAGAGGGAACCTTGATGGCACTACCGCACCTCCGCACGGCCCGTACCCGGCTCACTGTATTGCCGCCCGAGCGGGCCGACCTGATGCTGGATTTCTATCTGCGCAATCGCGCTCACCTCACCCCCTGGGAACCCAGCCGGGACGAGGGTTTCTATACCCTGAGCCACTGGCATGGCCGCCTGCGCGACAGCTATGGTCAGTTCTTCAACGGCAGCGCCGTTCATCTGGTGGCGCTCGACCCCCTGGGCGAGCAGGTGATCGCCACCTGCAACTTCACCCACATACTCATGGGCATGTTCAAGGCCTGCCATCTTGGTTATGCCATCGATCAGGCCCATGAAGGCCAGGGCCTGATGCAGGAGGTGATCGAGGCCGGGATTGAGTACCTGTTTCGGGAGCACGGCCTGCACCGGGTCATGGCCAGTTATATGCCAACCAATCTGCGCAGCGGTGCCCTGCTAGAGCGCCTCGGCTTCGAGCGAGAGGGCCTGGCCCGGGACTATCTGATGATCAACGGCCGCTGGGAGGATCATGTGCTCACCGCACGGATCAACCCGGCGATCTAGGCAAGAAGTGGCTCACCAACAGCAGGCGAGTTGCCCGTCAGGCATAAAAAAACGGGTCCGGAGCTTGGCTCCGGACCCGTCTTCAGAAGAGGTGCAGGCTTAATTAGCCTCGGCATCGCTCACTGCGGCTTCAGCCTTGGAGACAGCTTTCTCGACGGTTGCAGTCGCTTCGGTAGCAACCTTCTCTACAGTAGAGGTGGCTTCGCTAGCGGCTTGCTCAACAGTTGCAGCAACGTCGGCGGCCGGAGTCGCTGCCGGAGCGGCGGCTTCTTCTTTCTGACCACAAGCGGTCAACATCAGGCCCAGGATACCGGCTACCAGTACTTTGTTCATGTGCATACCCTCAAAAAATATGGAGAGATGGTTCGTTCAACCATCACAGTGCGTCCGTTCACCCGGTTAGAAACCCATAGACCGGGAGCCAAGAGGCGCGCGAAATATATCCCCATACGCCCCCAATGGAAACGAGTATCACAATGATATTTTCTCGTTGGCTGGATGAAAAGAACTGCTACAACGACAAGCATTGGTACACAACACCCACCATTAACCCAAACCGTATAATAAACAACCGCAACCGGCGTGATTACTGGCGATAAACAGCGATTCTCGTCATTCGGGTGAGAGACGAGATGCCCCTCTCAGTCAGACAAATTCTGACAAGCCAACCGTTTTCCTTGCTGGTGGCTGTCTCGGGCCAGATCCAGCAGCGCCATCACTGCCAATGCCTCGCTGGCCGGAACCGGATTCTCCCCTTCCCCCTTGATCGCGGCGCAGACGCCACTGTAGTAAGCGCCGTAATTTCCCGCCTCACCGACCACTGTCTGCTGCTGGAACTGACCATCCCGAATACGACTGAGCTGACCGGGTTCGCTATCAACCCCCCAGTCTGCCGCCGGTGGTCGCTTGCCGAGCTTGAGCTGATCTTCCTGCACATCCATGCCGAACTTGATAAACGACCCTTCACTGCCGTGGATGACGAAACGGGGCATGGTGGCCGAGACCAGACAGCTGCCGTGCAGTACCACTCGCATCTCGCCATACCGTTCACCATAGCCCAGCACCACGTGGAAATAGTCATCCGTCAGGGCACCTGGGCGCTGCCGCGCCAAATCCGCCTGTAGCCAGTCCGGTTGGCCAAACAGTGTCAGCGCCTGATCCAGGATGTGGGGGCCGAGATCGAACCAGAGTCCGGAGCCGGGGCCGCCCGCTTCGCGCCAACGCTGGCGCACTTGTGGGCGATATCGGTCGAAATGGGATTCAAACTGAGCGACCTGCCCCAGAGCACCTTCTGCCAGCAGACGGCGCACCGTGAGGAAGTCCCCGTCCCAGCGCCGATTGTGGAAGATGCTGAGCAGCCGCCGCTGCTTCCCGGCCAGCTCCACCAGTGCCTTTGCCTCGGCCAGATCCAGTGCAAACGGCTTGTCGATCACCACGTGCTTGCCGGCCAGCAGCGCCTGGCGGGCTATGGGGGCATGGGTATCATTCGGCGTGGCGATCACCACCAGATCCACCGAAGGATCGGCCAGCACCTCTGCCAGCGAACCGACTCGGCAACCGAGCAAATCCGCCTCAACCTTGGCGGCATCCCGGCTCACCACCCAGCCGAGGGAGAGCCCCGGGGTAGTGGTCAGGAAGGGGGCGTGAAAGGTCTGGCCTGCGAAGCCATAGCCCACCAGGGCGGCGTTGAGAGTCTGGCTCATCCGGTTTTCTCCACGGGTCTGTCATGAGCGTCAGGCGAGGTGCCGCCTGCAAAAAGAGAAGGGGGCCATGGCCCCCTGAGTGTGCCCATCAGAGCACAGGATTTATTGTAAACACAAGCGCCGGCCCGGACGGGTCAACAGCAGCAACAGGGGCGGTAACAACAGCCACATATGCAGCGCCAGCTGGTTCAGCGGATCCGGCATCAACCAACCGGTGATCCCCACCAGGGCGCCTGAGCCGCTCATCTGGAACAGACCGAGCAGTGCCGCCGCCGTACCGGCGCAGTGACCGAACGGTGCCAGCGCCATGCCGGCGGCCGCCCCCAGCACCATGGCAAAGCCGATGCTGGAGAAGAACACGGGCCCCATCATGGCCAGCGGATGCTCGACATGCTGCACCAGAGTCAGTGCGATGGCCGACAAGGTGATCACCAGCAGGCCGATGCGCAGCGTCCGTCTCGGCCCCACTCTGGCGATGACGCGTGGCGCCAGGAAGCAGGCCAGTATGTTCAGCGCCGCGTTGGCAGTGAACCAGTAGCTGAAACCGCTCATGTCCAACCCCAACTTCACCATCAGCTGCACCGGCGCCGCCGTGACATAGGCCAGGATCACCGCCATCGCCAGCATGCAGAGGCTGGCGTTGAACAGAAAAGTCGGGGAGCGCAGCACAGGGCTGTAGCGGGACCAGCTGATGAGCGGACCGCTGCTGCTGGTCTCGTCCGGACGGGTCTCAGGCATGCGCCACAACAGCCAGCAGCCTACGACGGCGGCATAACCGGCCATAAACCAGAAGTTGGCAGACCAACCCGCCTTGGCGGTGAGCCAACCACCGAGCAGTGGCGCCAGCGCAGGAATGAAGCAGATGGCGCCGTTCAGATAGGAGATCATCTGGCCACTCTTCTTGGGGCCATAACTGTCACGCACCACAGAGAAAGCAGCGACCGAGGTGGCACAGGCTCCGAAGCCTTGCAGCACCCGCGCCAGCATCAGCTCACCCAGGCTGGCGGCAAAACCGGCCGCCAGCGCACTCAAGCCATAGAGCAGCACGCCGCCCAGGGCGATGGGCTTGCGGCCATAACGGTCGGCGAGCGGCCCGACCAGCAGCTGACCCAGTCCCATGCTGAACAGGAACCAGGTGATGGTGCCCTGCATCAACGTCACTTCGGCACCCAGCTGCTCGGCCATCTGCGGGATGGCGGGCAGGTAGATATCGATGGCCAGTGGACTGAACAGCACCAGTAGGACAAGCAGAAGAATCAATGGCATCAGTCACCTCAAGCCGTAAGGGAAAATCGATTGGGGCGCGAGTCTACTGACTCACAGTAATGAATTGAAATGGTATTTAATCACTTTGGTTATTCCTATACGGAAACATGCATGTTATTCGCACCTCAACCAGGGTCACAGTCGTGACCAGCCAGGGCCGTATTGAGGGCAATTGGCGCTTTTACTCACAGCGTGCCCCGCATAGAATGCGCAGATTATTTTTGCGGAGGTGCTCGATGAACAAGCTTGTCCTGGCAACAGGTAACCAGAAAAAGGTGAAGGAATTGGCCACCATGCTGGCCGATATGAAGATCCAGGTGATCCCACAGAGCGAGTTTGCTGTGCCGGATGCCGAAGAGACAGGCACCACCTTCGTCGAGAATGCCATCATCAAGGCTCGCCACGCCGCCCGCATCACAGGCCTTCCCGCCGTCGCAGACGACTCGGGCCTGGAGGTGGATCTGCTGCACGGACGCCCCGGCGTCTACTCAGCCCGCTTCGCCGGCGAGCATGCCAGCGACAAGGACAATATCGACAAGCTGCTGGCCGAGCTCAAAGGCGCCCCCGATTACCTCAAGAGCGCCCGCTTCTGGTGCGTGCTGGTCTACATGCGTCACGCTGACGATCCTACCCCCATCATCTGCCAGGCGAGCTGGGAGGGGATGATCATCGACGAACCCCTTGGTCAGCACGGCTTTGGCTATGATCCCGTGTTCTTCGTCCCCGACCATGACTGCACCTCGGCCCAGATGCCGAGCGAGCTGAAAAACCAGCTCAGCCATCGCGGTCAGGCGCTGGCCAAGTTGAAAGCGGCCCTGGCAGCCACCCACTGATACGCCGCCACGCATTTCATCTACAATGGGGGCCCGTCAGCCCCCGTTTTTATGTTTGATTATTGGAAGCCCCATGCTGCAACTGCCGCCCCTCTCCCTCTATATCCATGTGCCCTGGTGCGTCCAGAAGTGCCCCTACTGCGACTTCAACTCCCACGCCCAGAAAGGGGAGCTGCCTCACCTCGAATATGTGGCCGCCCTGCTGGAGGATCTGGATCAGGATCTGAAGTGGGCCCAGGGACGTCCTCTCTCCTCCATCTTTATCGGTGGGGGGACACCCAGTTTATTGAGTGTGGAGGCCATGCAAACCCTGCTGGACGGGGTGCGCGCCCGCATCGCCCTGACCCCGGATTGCGAAATCACCATGGAGGCCAACCCGGGCACTGTGGAGGCGGACAAGTTCGCCGGCTTCCAGCGGGCGGGCATCAACCGCATCTCCATCGGGGTGCAGAGCTTCCAGCAAGAAAAATTGGCCCGGCTCGGTCGCATCCACGGCCCCGAAGAGGCGCGCAAGGCCGCAGCGCTGGCCCACGCCATCGCGCTGCCCACCTTCAACCTGGACCTGATGCACGGCCTGCCGGATCAGAGCCTGGACGACGCCCTCTATGATCTGCAGCAGGCCATCGACTGCGCGCCGCCGCATCTGTCCTGGTATCAGCTCACCATAGAGCCGAATACGGCCTTTGCCTCCAAGCCGCCACGGCTGCCGGAGGATGATACCCTGTGGGACATCTATGAGCAGGGCCACGCCATGCTCACCGCCCGGGGCTATCAGCAGTACGAGATCTCGGCCTATGCCAAAGCGGGCTATCAGTGCCGCCACAACCTCAACTACTGGCGTTTCGGCGACTATCTCGGGATAGGTTGCGGCGCCCACGGCAAGATGACGGATCTCGTCAGCGGCCAGATACTACGCAGCGCCAAGGTGAAGCACCCGAAAGGCTATCTGGATCCCGCCCGATCCTACCTGGACAACCAGTGGCAGGTGACCGAGGACGAATTACCGCTGGAGTACTTCATGAACCGGTTCAGATTATTCGAGCCGGTCCCCAAGGCAGAGTTCGAGGCTTACACCGGCTTGGGGCTGGAGCGGGTGGAGACAATGCTCGCGGTTGCCCAGACCAAGGAGTTGATCGAGGATCTCGGTGACAGCTGGCAGCTCACCTCCCTCGGCCACCGCTACCTGAATGTGCTGCTCGAACTCTTTATGGACGAGTAAGCCGACGGGGTATCGCAAGGTTTGGCTTCACCGCCAAGACAATGAGGGCGCCCATGGCGCCCTCATTGTGTCAGTCATGCCTTACGGCAGAAACCCGCTCAGCAGCAGACGCATCCCATCTGCTGTTGGCCGGGCTCCCACCGCTTGCCATATTTGGCCTTGCGCTGGTAACTCCCCTTGCCCTTCTTGTTTTGCTCGACCCGGCTGCGAAACAGCGGATCCGTGAGCAGGGCCTGCAGATGGTTATCCTTTATCTCCCCGCGCCTGTGGGCATAGCCTGCCTGGGCAGCGATATCCTGCACGATGACGGGCTCATCAACCCTTCTCTTGGCCATAGTGGCTCCTTATCTTCTCTCTGTTCTTGGCTGGATGCCTGCGACCCGGCCTTGTGAGCCAGGTCAAAAACGCAGCGATTTTGTCACCAAATCGCCACCGTCACAATGGCAACAGGGTTCAGAGACCTTGCTCTCGCTGATAGCTCACCTGAACAATCCCGCTTGGCAGCGTCTTCACCTGAGCTGGATGCCAATGACTTACCGGGATATCAGCCCCGAATAGCGGGATGCCTTTACCAAGCAGCACAGGAACTCTGGACAGCGTCAGCGTATCGACCAGGTCAGCCTGCAAAGCCTGGCGTACCAGATTGCCGCCATCCAGATAAACATGACGGGCCCCTTCATCCCAAAGCTCGGCCAGTACCTGCCTCAATTCACCACTGACAAATTGCTCCTGATAGCGGGGCTCGACAGGGTTGTGTGTCATCACCCTGACTCTCAATCCTTCATAGGGCCAGACGCCGAACCCCATGACGGCATCATAGGTATTGCGCCCCATCAGCAGCGTATCGCTGTGTTCCATCAGCGCATTGAACCCGGTGTCATCGGGTGGATCGGAAGAATAAGGCGTCAGCCAGTCGAGTGAGTTGGCCTCCCCCGCGATGAAACCATCAAGGGAAAGCGCCAAGAAGACGGTGATCCTGGGTCTTGTCATCATGATATTTATCTCTGCGAGCAAGCGGCTGATACTGCGTTATTTTACTGTTCGCAACCAGCAAGCGCTTTTGGGTCATTGGGTTTATTCATGGACGTGGGCATGATGCTCATGCTGGGCGGGGGCGCCGGATTCGAGCACTTCCAGGATGGCGCAGTGCTCCGCCGAGCGCGGGCCGCCACAGCAGATGTTGGAGAGCTCCCGCAGGTTTTCGCGAAAGCGGGTCAGCTCCACGATCTTCTGCTCCACCTGGGTCAACTTGGTGTCGGCCACCGCCTTCACCTCCTGACAGGTAACCTTGGCCTTGTTGGTGTCGAGGCTGAGCAGCTCACCTATGTCAGCAAGGGAGAAGCCCACCGACTTGGCGCGGATGATGAACTCCAGTCGCCGCTTGTCCTGATCGCCGTAGAGGCGGTAACCAGACTCGTTGCGGATCCCGGGCGAGATGAGGCCGTTCTTCTCGTAGAAACGCAGGGTATCCGCCTTCACCCCGCACGCCTTCGCCAGTTCACCGATCCGATACATGCTCTCTCTCCCGCTGGATATACGCTGCAATAAAAACCGGAACCCACTATCGCCCCTTTGCCCATTGATTGCCAGCCAAGGACAGAGAACGGACAACCCAAAGGGGCTGCCGTCACTTTTTTCCATCAAAACGCTGAAAAGACAAACGTTTTACAAAAAACCGCCGAAAAACGTTTAACACCGCACCAGACAAGGCTTCGCCACGTTAAAAAATCCACCGCAGGTCACATTTTTTGTGTAGAATACGCGCCCACAAGAGAGCGTCGCGTCAAGCGGGCATTTCTTAAAACACGTTTGCCTTTGAACGACTATCCGGGTGAGCGTGGTTTGCGAAATCCCCCACTTCCATTTATTTGGGGACTCTCTGTGTTGAGCCTCGCCTCCCATGGAACGGTCCCCGTTATGCTGAGGACGATAGTGTGATGGAACAAGCTCGACCCATTCGCCGTGCACTGCTGAGTGTGTCTGACAAAACTGGCATCCTGGAATTTGCCAAGGCACTCAACGAACGTGGCGTGGCCTTGCTCTCCACCGGCGGCACCGCCAAGTTGCTCGCCGACGCGGGTCTGCCGGTGACCGAGGTCTCCGACTACACGGGTTTTCCTGAAATGATGGATGGCCGGGTCAAGACCCTGCATCCCAAGGTCCACGGCGGCATTCTCGGTCGTCGCGATCAGGATGACGCCATCATGGCCCAGCACGCTATCTCCCCCATCGACATGGTTGTCGTCAACCTCTACCCCTTTGCCGCCACTGTGGCCAAAGCAGACTGCACCCTGGCTGATGCCGTCGAGAACATCGACATCGGCGGCCCGACCATGGTGCGCTCTGCTGCTAAAAACCACAAAGATGTCGCCATCGTCGTCAAGGCTGCCGACTACGATCGCGTTATTCGTGAAATGGATAGCAATGGTAACAGCCTGAAACTGGCGACCCGTTTTGACCTTGCCATCGCAGCCTTCGAGCATACCGCCGCCTACGACGGCATGATCGCCAACTACTTCGGCACCATGGTTCCTTCCTACGGTGACAACAAGGAGGGTGACGAAGAGTCCCGCTTCCCGCGCACCTTCAACAGCCAGTTCATCAAGAAGCAGGACATGCGTTACGGCGAGAACAGCCATCAGGCTGCCGCTTTCTACGCCGAAGAGCAGGCCGCGCCGGGTTCTGTATCCAGCGCTACCCAGCTGCAAGGCAAGGCGCTCTCCTACAACAACATCGCCGATACCGATGCAGCGCTGGAGTGCGTGAAGGAGTTCAGTGAACCGGCCTGCGTCATCGTCAAGCATGCCAACCCCTGCGGCGTGGCCATCGGTGACGACCTGCTGAGTGCCTACGATCGCGCCTACCAGACCGATCCCACCTCCGCCTTTGGCGGCATCATCGCCTTCAACCGCGAGCTGGATGGTGCCACTGCGGCGGCCATCGTGGCTCGTCAGTTTGTCGAAGTGATCATCGCCCCGACGGTGAGCCAAGCAGCCCGTGACGCCGTTGCCAGCAAGCAGAACGTGCGCCTGCTCGAATGTGGCCAGTGGACGACATCGGCGCAAGGTTTTGACCTCAAGCGCGTCAACGGCGGCCTGCTGGTGCAGGAGCGGGATCTCGGCATGGTGACGCAGGATGACCTGAAAGTGGTCAGCAAGCGCCAGCCAACCGAGGCCGAACTGAACGACCTGCTGTTCTGCTGGAAAGTGGCCAAGTTCGTCAAATCCAACGCCATTGTCTACGCCAAAGCGGGCCAGACCATCGGCGTCGGCGCTGGCCAGATGAGCCGGGTCTACTCCGCCAAGATCGCCGGCATCAAGGCCGAGGATGAAGGGCTGACAGTGGCGGGCTCCGTCATGGCCTCCGATGCCTTCTTCCCGTTCCGCGATGGCATAGACGCCGCCGCGGCCGCCGGTATCTCCTGCGTCATCCAGCCGGGTGGCTCAATGCGCGATCAGGAGGTGATCGACGCCGCCGACGAACAC
>NZ_CAWNYS010000115.1:0-2983 GCF_963878295.1 Aeromonas sp. HMWF014
ATGGTGAAGCGGGTGCCGAGCAGCCCGACCCTTTGTATCCCGCCCGCTTGCAGGCGACGGGCGGTGGCATCGGCGATATGGAGCAGCGGAATATCGATGGCAGCCTCAATCTCGGGCGCCACCTTGTGCATTGTGTTGGTGCCAATCAGCAGAAAATCGGCACCGCCGGCTTGCAGATCCCGCGCGGCCGCCGCCAGCAGGCGGGCGGTGGCGGGCCAGTCGCCGGCGTGTTGCAGACGCTCTATCTCGGCAAAATCGACGCTATTGATCAACACCCGCGCCGAGTGCAGGCCGCCGAGCCGAGCGCGCACGCCCCGGTTGAGCGCCTGATAGTAGCTGACGGTGGACTCCCAGCTCATGCCACCCAACAGACCGATGCATTTCATGTGATCTCCTTGTACAAACCGAGCAGAGGGCGGCGCGCGTCACATCGCACCGCCCATGGAATAAAAAAGGCCCCGCAGGGCCAACAAGACAGCCGGTAAAGGCCCGGGCTCACAGTCTGGCCCGAACTAAATCCAGATCATCAGCACGCAGGCCGCCGTGGCGAGCCCCATGCCCAGATTGAAACGACGCCAGCCACGGGCGGTGCGGATGATGCGGCGCACCTGGGCACCGAACAGCACCCAGAAGGCACCGGTATAGAGGCCAGTCACGAAAAAGATGCCGAGCACCCAGACCGCGGAGGGCCAGTAGGCCTCTCCCGCCAGGGTGAAGCCGCTGATGGCGGAGAGCGCCATCATCCAGGCCTTGGGATTGAGCAGTTGCAGCATGGCGCCCTGATGGGCCGGGATGAGCGGCCGGTTGCTCTGCGCCGGGCCACTGGCGGTCGCCACCTTCCAGGCCAGCCAGAGCAGGTAGGCCGAGCCGATGAGCTTGAGGCCGTCGTGCAGCAGCGGCACCTTTTCAAACATGACGCCCAACCCCAGCGCCGTGGCCAGGATCATCAGGTTGATCCCCCCGACGACCCCTACCAGCAGGGGAATGGTGCGGCGAAACCCCTGCGCCGCCCCGGCACTGGTGAGCAACATGTTGTTGGGGCCCGGCGTGGCGCAGGTGATGAGGGCAAAGCCCGCCAGGGGAAACACCCAGTTCAGATCCATCTCAACCTCTTGATGATACAAACGCCGGCTCGGCGGCAAGCCTTCTAATATGCAGAGCCAGCCCCGTGGCGACAAGTCAGAAATGGCTCTTTCTTGCCCGCCAGCGCGGCGCGGCTCAATACCAGAGCATGACGACGCAGAGCGCAGTCAGCACACCGAGGGAGCCGTTGAGGCGGCGCCAGCCCCGATCCGTGCTGATCCAGTTGCTCAGCTGATGGCCGAACAAGACCCAGACAAAGCAGACAGGCAGGGCCACCAGCACAAACATGGTCATCACGGCGAGCTGGCTCGGCCAGTAGCTGGCCCCGGTCAGGCTGAACAGACTGATGGCGGAGATCCCCATCATCCAGGCCTTGGGATTGAGAAACTGGAAGCCCAACCCTTCCAGCAGGGTCAGCGGACGGGCGCGTCGGGCCGGATCACCCGGTGTACCAGCCACGGCGATGCGCCACGCCAGCAGCAGCAGATAGAGGCTGCCGAAGATCTGCAGCCCCAGCCGCAGCAGGGGCCAACGCTCGAACAGAGGATAGAGCCCCAGCGCCAGCACCAGCACCAGTTGCAGCACAGGTTGGCCCACCGCCACACCGATCAGGTGTGGCAGGGTGCGACGCACCCCGAAGTTGGCACCGGAGGCGGTCAGCATGAGGTTGTTGGGGCCCGGCGTACCACAGGTGAGCACGGCAAAGCCAAACAGGGTGGCATACCATTCGATCGTCATCATGACTCCTGAACTGCACACATTGTATCGATACAATGTGCCATTCTTGATTGTTATTGAGTGTTTATTCACGCTATATTGCGAACAAATTTGGATCAATGGATTTATTGTCACCATGACAATCTGGACCCCGGACCTGACCTCCTTCGATGGCCCCCTCTATCTCAAACTGGTGAAAGCCATAGAGCAGGCCATTCAGAATGGCACCCTGTCACCACAGACCCGCTTGCCTACCCACAGGGCCCTGGCGGATCGGCTGGGCGTCACGGTCGGCACAGTCACCCGCGCCTATGGCGAGGCGGAGCGACGCGGCCTGCTGGCCGCCAAGGTGGGACACGGCACCTGGGTCAAGGAAGCGGGCATGGATCCGGCCAACGAGTGGGTGATCCGCAAGGAGGAGGGGCACCGCATCGAGTTGTGGCAGAACCTGCCGGTGCAGCTGGACAGGGCCGCCATCATACGTCCCATGCTGGGGGAGCTGGCCAACGGGGATCTCAATGCCCTGCTCGGCTACGACAAGGAGGCAGGCCAGCCCGGTCAGCGTCAGCTGTTCATCGACTGGCTGGCCGAGCAGGGGGTACACGGCAGCGAGGAGCGCCTGCTGTTCAGCCACGGCGCCCAGCACGGCATCATGCTCTCCCTGCTGGCCACCGGCTGCGTGGGGGAGACCATTTTATGCGAGGGGCTCAGCTATCCCGGCATGTTGGGCAATGCCCGCCAGTTGCAGAATCAGGTAGTGGGACTGGCGATGGACGAGGAGGGGTTGATCCCCGCGGCGCTGGAGGCCGCCTGTCGCACGCGGCGAGCCAAGCTGCTCTACCTCACCCCCACATTGCAAAATCCCACCACCGCCATCATGAGCCAGGCGCGGCGCGAAGCCGTCGTCGCCATCGCCCGCCGCCACGATCTGCTGATCATCGAGGATGACGTCAACGGCCTGCTGCCCCAGATCCCGGTGGCGCCCCTGATCAACCTGGCGCCGGAGCGGATCATCTATCTGGGCAGCCTGGCCAAGATCGCCTGCGGCGGCCTGCGGGTCGGCTTCGTGCTGGCGCCGCCCGCCCTGCGCAACGCCTTCGCCCAGGCGATGCGACTGTCGAGCTGGATGGTGAGTCCACTCTTGATCGAGCTGGCCTGCAAGCTGGTGAGCCAGCGCCAGATC
>NZ_CAWNYS010000116.1:0-4902 GCF_963878295.1 Aeromonas sp. HMWF014
GTGACGTGGCGCCCCTCGTCGGCGGTGCGCTTGGCATCCAGTGCCGCCAGCGCCTGTTCGGCTTGGGCCAGCTCGGCCTTGGCCTCGCCGAGGCGGCTCTCCAGCGCCCACAGCTCGGAACCGATGAGCTCGGCCCGGGCGGCGCGACTGCGGCCCTTGAGCTGCTTGTAACGCTCGGCGGTTTCGGCCTGGGCTTTCAAATGCTCGAGGCGCGATCCCAGCTCGCCACGAATGTCGCCGAGCCGCTCCAGGTTCTCCAGGGTATGACGGATGCGCTGCTCGGTTTCGCGGCGCCGCTCCTTGTAGCGGGAGACACCGGCAGCCTCTTCCATGAACAGCTTGAGATCGGCAGGGCGCGACTCCACCAGCCGGCTGACGGTGCCCTGCTCTATGATGGCGTAGCTGCGCGGGCCCAGACCGGTGCCAAGGAAGAGGTCGGTGACATCCTTGCGGCGGCACTTCTGGCCGTTGATCTGGTAGTAGTTGGAACCGTCGCGCAGCACCTCGCGGCGCACCGAAATTTCGGTAAAGCGGCCAAATTCACCGGGTACCCGGTTGTGGGGGTTGTCGAACACCAGCTCAACCGAGGCGCGGCCGTGGGGGCTGCGGTTGATGGATCCGTTGAAGATGACATCCGTCATGTTCTCGCCGCGCAGATGGCGGGCCGAGCTCTCCCCCAGCACCCAGCGCACGGCATCGATCACGTTGGACTTGCCACAGCCATTGGGTCCCACCACGGCGGTCATGTCGGCCGAGAACTCTATACGGGTCGGCTCGACAAACGACTTGAAACCGGCGAGTTTGATCAATTTCAGACGCATGGGAGCCTATGTGGGTAACGAAATAAAGAGGAGGCGGGCAGGCGACTTTACCAAATCCAAACCTTGTTTGTAATATGCTGGCACTTTCCCATGAACAGATGGAGCTCAGATGAGCCAACCCCCCCCTATGGTCAAAGACTCAATCAGCGGTGCGGACTACTTCCTGCGCGGCTTTTCGCTCATCCGTCAGCCCGGCATCCGCACCTTCGTGGTGATCCCCCTGCTGGTCAACTTTGTGCTGTTTGCGGGGGCCTTCTACGCCCTCTTGCTGCAACTCGACGGCCTGTTCGGCTGGCTGCACCAGCAGATCCCCAGCTGGCTCGACTGGCTGGACTACCTGCTCTGGCCCATCGCCCTGGTGACCGTACTGGTGGTCTTCTCCTTCCTGTTCAGCTCGGTGGCGAACTGGATAGCTGCCCCCTTCAACGGCCTGCTGGCAGAGAAGGTGGAACAGATCCTCACCGGCAAGGTGGTCAGCGACACCGGCATGCTGGATATCGTCAAGGATATGCCCCGCACTTTCGGCCGCGAATGGACCAAGTTGAAATATTACCTGCCCAAGGCCATCGGCTGTCTGATCCTGTTCCTCATTCCGGTGGTCGGCCAGACGCTCGCCCCCGTGCTCTGGTTCCTGTTCAGCGCTTGGATGATGGCGATCCAGTACATCGACTATCCATTCGACAACCACAAAATCCGCTTTATCACCATGCGCGATACCCTCAAGCAGCACCGCGGTCAGTGCCTGAGCTTTGGCGCCCTGGTCACCCTCTTCTCCGCCATCCCTGTGGTGAACCTGTTCGTGATGCCGGTGGCTATCTGTGGCGCCACCGCCATTTGGGTGGATCACTACCGCGCCGAACAGCTCAACCGCTGAGCCCTTCCCCCGCGGCAAACAGGCACCCTGACGGTGCCTTTTTGCTTTTTTGCATTTTTGCATTTTTGCATTTTTGCATTTTTGCATTTTTGCATTTTTGCATTATAAAAAATAATGAATACCCTTCGTTGCTTGTCGCATATAGCCTGAATTGATAGGATGCGGGCCTTTCTCGCACCCTGGGATATCTCATGTTACATGCACTCTTCTTGTTGGGCCTGGTGGCCGAAGGGATGACTGGCGCGCTGGCAGCGGGTCGGCGACGGATGGACCTGTTTGGCGTGGTGATCATCGCCTCGGCCACGGCCATCGGTGGTGGCACCATTCGCGATGTGCTGCTCGGCCACTATCCCCTGCTCTGGATCGAGCATCCGGAATATGTGCTACTGGTAGCCGGCGCTGCCATGGCAGCGGTCATCTCGGCGCCACTGATGCGCTACCTCGGCAAGCTGTTCATGGCGCTCGATGCGCTGGGGCTGGTGGTCTTCTCCATCTTCGGGGCAGCCCGGGCGCTTGAGATGGGGCATGGGGCCGGTATCGCCTGCATCATGGCGGTGGTGACGGGGGCCTTTGGTGGCGTATTGCGAGATCTGCTCTGCCAGCGCATTCCGCTGGTGTTTCGCCGCGAGCTCTACGCCGCCATCTCGCTGGTGACGGCTGCCCTCTACTGCCTGGCGCTGGATCAAGGCCTGCCCAACGACTGGGCCGCCTTCGGTGCCATCGGCATCGGCTTCGTACTGCGCTTGCTGGCGGTGCGTTTCAAGTGGGGGCTACCCACCTTCCATTACCAGTACGCGACGCACTGAGCGCGCCAGGTTCTGGCGAGGCGGTACGGATCGCCAACAACAAAAAAGCGCCTGACTGGCGCTTTTTTGTATTGAGAACCGGGCGTTTGCCTCAGTTGATCCCTTCCGAACTGAAGTAGGTCGCCTTGTCGGCGATAAAACGGATCTTGATATTCTTGCCCTCGTTGCCCCAGATGCAACTGGTGGTGCCCAGGGTATCGTCGCAGCGCTCCGCCTTGCCGAGGATGCTGCTAGCCTGCGTATAGCTGATCCCCATCTGCAACTTGTCGTAGTTCTCGCGATTGAGCTTGCTGCAACCGGTCAGCAACAGGGCGATCAGGCCCCCGAGCAAAACATGCTTCATATGAATTTCCTCTGAGTGATGCCCATAGCCTACCAGCTCGGCCACCTTGTTTGCCAGCCGCGCTACAGCCCCCCGGATTGAGGCCGCCCACGGCTACCAGCTGCGAACAGGCCCGGTATCGAGGTGCACGAAGTTGTCGCTCGGGTAGTAGCCAACCCCGCCCACTTTGAGATTGAGCGCCGCCTTGCGCAGGTGTGCCAGCTGCACGCCCGGGATCCGCACATCCACCGCCTGCCCCAGGGTGTGATAGCTGTGCTTGGCCACACCGCGGCTCCTGCTGCGCTTCTGACGGTTGGTCACAGGGGAGCGATAACCGGAGATGAGCTGGATCTCGCCGTGACGGCCCAGCTTGTGCTGCAGCAGATAGAGCTGATCGAACAGCTTCCGGTCGATGTTGAACACTTCGTTGCGACGGTAGTCGCGAAAAATATGGTTGAGCTCGGCCAGCCCGTCTTTCAGGTAACGGCCATCCTCCCAATAGCTGGCGCTCACCCGCTCTCCGGTATTGAGATTGAAGAAACTGAGTTCACGTCCCGCCGTACTGCGACTCGCCATGGCCGGGGATGAAAGCAGGGCTCCCCCCAGCAGGCAACCGGCCCCCAGCAGCAGGCGACGCCGGCTTATCTCTTGTTCAAGCATCCGTTGTCCGTCCATCGCAGATTGAAGTAAAACAGGTGAATGAATTTGATACAGGGGCCCGAAACTACCTTCCGGGCCCCATCATGTCAAACCGCAGGGGCCCAATAGAAAAGCCCGGCACGGGCCGGGCTTTTCACTCTGTGGCAAGGATCACAACAAGCGACGTTGGAAACTGACTCGATCAAATCCATAGATATCGTTGCGCAGTTGCTGACGACCCTCTTCGTCGATCCAGCTGCTCCAATAGACAGTAAACACCGGGATCGGGGTGGTCAGCGGCAGCCACCTGGTCTGGGTCTCTTTCAATATGCTGGCCACCTTGTCCGGCTGGTAGCGAGAGTCCGCCAGCAACAGCTCGGCCAGATCGTCCGCATGCTCCACCCGGATGCAACCCGAGCTGAAGGCGCGCGCCCCCTGCTCAAACAGGGCCTTGCGCGGCGTGGAGTGCAGGTAGATGGCATCGTTGTTGGGCAGGTAGAACTTGTAGCGACCCAGCGCATTGTGATCCCCCGGCTTTTGCCGCAGGCGATAGGGGAAACCTGTCGCCAGCGCATGCTGCCACGCTTCCTCGGTAAACTGCACCGGATTGCCTTCGCCGTTGATCACCTCAAACTGCTCGCGGTTGAGGTAAGCGGGATCCCGACTCAGCTTGGGCAGGATGTCCTTGCTCAGGATGGAGCGTGGCACATGCCAGGCCGGGTTGAGCACGATCGAGCGGATCTCGCTGGCCAGAATGGGCGTCGCCCGCTGCTCTTTGCCGACGATGACCCGGCTGGTAAACACCTCGTTGCCGGACTCCACCACGCTCAGTCGATAGTCGGGAATGTTGACCAGCACGTAGCGGGCACCGGAGAGCTGATCCACCAGATCGCGGCGCCACAGGTTGCGCAGCAGGAGGCTGGCACGGACCTCGGGCCCGGTATTGAGCCAGCCGCGGGTCTGACGACCTATGATGCCGTCGGCGGTCAGACCATGGCGGCGCTGGAACTGCTTGATGGCCTGCTGGGTGTCGGCGTCATAGGTAGCGTCGTCATGGAGGGGAGCCACATCACCCAACTCGTTGAGTATGCTGCGGATCTGTCCCAGTTCGGCTGAGGTTTCACCCGCCCGCAGGGTCGGCATGGTCAGGGTCGGCCAGCGTTTAGCCATGGGCATGGCCAGCAGCTTGCGTACTTCCTCGCGCACCCTGTCGTACTCGGCAACCTGGGGTCTGAGCTGCTTGACCTGCTCCAGCAGGTTGTCACCGGCAGGCTCGTGGGCCAGCGGCTTGTTCAGATTGAGCTTGAGGGTCTGCATCTGCTCGCGGGAGACCAGATCCATGGCTCGCCAGGCCTGCTGGAAACGGGCCAGCTTGCCAAACACCTCGTCATAAATGGCGCCGCGCTGATCGGCGGGCTTGGCCTGCAGCCTCTTCCAGAG
>NZ_CAWNYS010000116.1:4922-21482 GCF_963878295.1 Aeromonas sp. HMWF014
CTGCAACTGCAGCTCCAACTCGTGGCGAGCCTGCCCCGCCGTGCTGTTCTGGTACCAGTCGTGCTGCACCGCAGCATTGGTCACCACCACCTGACCCTCGCTGGCCTGCGCCATGGCCGCAGGCCAACAGCCCAGCCAGATCAGGTTTGCCAATGCCAGCCAATACGTCTTCCCCATGCTTACCTCAAGATCGGTTTACTTCAGCCTGTCAGACCCGGTGGTCAAGGCGCTCATGATGCGTGAATGCCAACGACTTTACTAGCTGGCGGGCGCGTAGCGCCGCCAGATAACGTCATACTCATTGGTTGCTCTAAATTCAGTCAACTCCCGATTGAACGCCTTGACAAATGCGGGCGACAGCCGCTTCTTGCTGAACATGAAAAAGGTCGGTGCCTCATATACGGGCATGGCGTGAGGCACGATCAGATCGACCAATCCCTCTTCTTTCAGACCCCAGGGGGTCGCCAGAATATCCCCGAGAAAACCGTCGATGCGGCCGCGCACCAGCTTGCCATAGTTTTGCCGATCGTTGACCGCACTGACCTGGGCCGCATAACGGCGCACCAGCTCGGCGGTTTCAGTTCCATAGTAGTAGTCCTTGGTGACCCCCAGGGTATGGCCATTGGCCAGCCAGGTCGCCAGATCGGATTCGGAATAAACGGATGATTTGCGGATCCAGAGCACGCTTCGCCCCGGGTTATAGGCATCGGAGAACCAGGCGTAGCGGCCACGCTCGTCGTTGAAATAGGCCTCCATGGCAATATCGATCGAGCCCTGATCCAAATCGTGCAACACCCGCTTCCAGGGCAGCTCGACATAGGTCGCCTGGCAGTCCAGACGCTGGAGTATGGCGTTGAGCGCCTCGACCGCAAACCCCTGCAGCACCTTAGGCGCGGTCGCCACCGCCTTGGCGTAATAGTGATAGGGTGGCCAGTTGTCATAACCGACCCGCAATAGAGAGGGACACAGGCTGTTTGCCGACACCAGCGGGGTCAATAACCAGAGCGTCCAGCAGAAGAGTTTCAGCCTCATGGGTCATCCTTGACTTGGCGATACCCCATCATAAATCGGCCTTGGTAAAATGGCGACAGATCCCGCCACAGCAATCGCAACGGTCAGCACAGTGTCTGAACTGGCCCGCTGCGGCAGCAGGGACTCAGCCCGAAAATGAGCCCAGTCCCCGCGCGGCATAAGGCCGAGTCAGGCGATAAAAAAGGCAAAGCAGTAACATTTGGAACACGGGCTGGAAAGGGGTTAATATGTGACCAAATATATTTTTGTGATCCACTATGCTTTTTTTGCAATTGGATTAGCATATGCGCGAAATCAGCCTACCAATCGTGAGGCGTAGAGAGTGATATGACGTACAAAAAGTTCGGTTTTCTGACTGCCATCATGGCCCTGAGTGGCTTCTACCTTTACACCCTCTATCTGGCTGCTCACCCCAATGTGAGCCTGGCCTACAAACTCTATTACCTGGAAGGCAAAACCCGCTTCTGGGAACACAACTCCAGCATGACCTACCAGCCCGGCAACGAGCTCAATCTGACCAAGCCGAGCCGCTTCCTCTCCAGCGAAGGCTGGGCCAAGAAGCCGAGCGCAGACGGCACCGAACTCAGTGGCCAGGGTGGCCTCTACTTCGTGCTGCCCAGACAACAGGCACAGCCCGAACAGCTGACCATTCAGGCTCGGGTCAACAGCCCGCAAGCTGGCGCGCTGCTCAAGGTGGCCCTGGGCCATGACTTCACCACCACCATCAAGCTGGCCAAGGCCGGTATCAACGAGATCCGGCTCAATCTGCCAGGCGAGTCGCTGACATCAGATCCCAAGCGTCCCAACTTCCTGGCACTGTCCGCACCGACACCTCTCAATGTCCAGTCGGTACGACTGACTGTCGCCCAGTAAGACGTATTATCCAATACGCTGTTTTATAAAATAATTTTCCAAATAAGGAAGTTTTCATGTCGCATTCCGATTTTCGACTCTCTCTGATCGTTCCCGTATACAACGAGGAAGAGAGCATAGATGCCTTCATCAACGCGATAGATAACGAACTGGCGCCCCTCAAGGATCGACTGGAGATAGTGTTCGTCAATGACGGCAGCCGTGACCGCACCCGTGAAGTGATTGAGCAGGCCATTACCCGCGATCCCCGGGTAACCCTGGTCAACCTGGCGCGCAACTTCGGCAAGGAAGCGGCCATTACCGCCGGCCTGCATCATGCCAAGGGCGATGCCATCGTACCGATGGACGTGGATCTGCAGGATCCCCCGGCCCTGATCCTCGAATTCGTCAAGCTGTGGCAGACAGGTGACTATGACACCGTCTATGGCATCCGGGTGGATCGCAGCGCAGATACCGCGATGAAGCGCCTCACCGCCGGTGGCTTTTACCGTTTCTTCAACGCCCTCTCCACCAGCACCAAGCTGCCGGAAAACGCCGGTGACTTCCGCCTGATCGACCGCCGCGTGGTCGAGGCGATCAAGCAACTGCCCGAACGCAACCGCTTCATGAAGGGGCTGTTTGCCTGGGCCGGTTTTCGCGCCGTCGGCGTGCCTTACGAGCGCCCCGCCCGTCACGCCGGTGAAACCAAGTTCAACTACTGGAAGCTGTGGAACTTCGCCCTCGATGGCCTGATGAGCTTCTCCAGCTGGCCGCTGCGGGTGTGGAGCTACGTCGGGGTCGGCGTCTCCTTCGTCGCCTTCCTCTACATCCTCAAGATAGTGACCCAGGTGGTCTTCTTCGGCATAGACGTGCCGGGCTACGCCTCCCTGATGTCAGTTGTGCTCTTTCTCGGCGGCATCCAGCTGCTGTCGCTTGGCATCATAGGCGAGTACATAGGTCGCATGTTTGTGGAAGTGAAGCAGCGTCCCGTCTACCTGATTGAAGGGGTGTACGGCCAGTATGCCAAACAGGATGAAGCGCAAACACAGGACGGCGCGGCGACTGGCAGCAAGAAGGGCACCGGCAAGAAAGCGGCCACAGTAAAAGTCACTGACGACCTGCAGGAGCAAGCGCCTCAATGATCTCCCGCGAGGAATTCTGGCGCCTGTTTCGGTTCGGTCTGGTCGGCGGGGGGGCAACCCTCGTCGACCTTGGCACCTCTATCGCGCTGTTCCACACCTGGCCCACCATCTCTGAGCACTGGGTCACGACCATCGCCTTCATGATTGCCTTCTGGTTCTCATTCTTTGGCCATCGTTACATCACCTTCCAGAAACAGGGCGCCATCGGCAAATTCTTGCTGGTCGCACTCTTCTCGCTGGCGGTGAGAAACCTGATATTGAGCGGTCTGCTGTTTGCAGGTCTTTCCGGTCTGCTGCCTGTGGTGATCGCCACCCTGACAGTCACCGTGCTCACCTACCTCCTCTCCAGGATCTGGGTATTTGCCTGATGAATGACATGACAACTATGACCCCTGACAACGTGGGCCCCTATCGCCCGTCGCTGCGCATCAGCGGCCGCGACTGGCTGATGATCATCGCCGCCTTCGTACTGAGCCGAGTGGCGCTGTACGGTATAGGCTATTTCGGTGTCCAGCTCTATGGCTCCCCTGAAATCGGTCCGCTGCAAGCCTATTGCCAGTTCGACTGTGTCTGGTTCCAGCGCATCATAGAGAACGGCTATGATCTCTACCCGCGCTGGCTCAGCAAGGGCAACGCAGCCAACTGGGCCTTCATGCCGCTCTATCCGATCCTGTCGGGTATGCTCTCCAACCTGCTCAACGTCGAGAGTCTGATCGGCCTGATGCTGGTGACCAACATCGCCTTCTTCGCCAGCCTGCCGCTGATGCTGCTGGTGCTGCGTCAACTCAAACTCGGTGACGAGACTGCCCGCTTCGGCGTCTGGCTGCTCGCCTTCTCTCCCTTCTCCGCCTATTTCGTCTCCGGTTATACCGAGTCGATGTTCATGGCGCTGATGCTGGGGATGTTCCTGTTCGCCTATCGGGAACAGTGGCTGATGGTGGCCCTGCTCGGCGTGTTCATCTCAAGCACCCGCAATCTGGGGGTCATGATGGTGTTCCCCGTGCTGATCCTGGCCCTGCAGGCCTATGGCTGGCGCGAGTTCTTCCGCTTCACCGAGCGGGCCTTCCGGGTGGTGTTCGCACTCTGGATGATCCCGCTCGGCCTGTTTGCCTACATGGTCTACCTCTATCATCTCACCGGCGATGCGCTGGCCTTCAAGCATATCCAGGTGGCCTGGGGCCGTTACATGGACAGCCCCCTCGACTGGTGGCTGAGCGGCTTCGAGCTGGGTGGTCGCAAGTCCTACCTCTCCATCATGGTGATGTTCGGCTGGGCCTTGAATCTCTATCTGTTCAGCCAGAAGCGCTGGGCCGAGGCGACCTTGATGTTCATCTGCTGCACCATACCGCTGATGACAGGCCTCAATGCCATGCCGCGCTACATGTTCGGCCTCTATCCGACCATGCTGGCCATTGTCCTGCTGACCCATCGCTGGCCTGCCATTCGCCCAGCCGTGCTTTGCATCAGCGGCATGGTCGCCTCCTTCATCGCGGTGGCCTTCGTCAACTTCAAGTTCTTCACCGTCTGAGGTGATAACCCGCACCAACAAGCCGGTCGACTGACCGGCTTTTTTTATGGACGGCGTTCCGGTGTCACACTTTCCCATTTCTGAAAACGTAACCATTTGAACTAAGGTCACAAATCAGCGCTTTGCCTGTCCATGCCCACCACCATACCCCTAGAATGAGCCCCATTGACGAAATCTGGTCCGGTTACCCCTTGCTCAAGGAATGGCTTATGCGTCGCGATCCCCGCTTCTCTCCCCTCTGGCTCGCCCTGCTGGGCGGCCCCCTGTTGACCGGCCAGGTGCTGGCTGTCCCCGAGGTGCATCTCTATGTGGACGGCAAAGCAGTCGCCACGCCGCTGCACCTGGACAAGGGCCCGGTAGCGCTGATCCATCCCCTTGCCAAGGGGAGCCACCAGATCCGCATCAGCGATGCAGGCAACAGTTGCGGCACCAGCTTTGGCCCGAGCGAGAGCAAGCCGCTCCCCTTCGGCACGGCGCAACCCATGGACAACTGCACCAAGGATCAGAGCTTTACCCTGCGGGTGATGCTGGCAGGGGACTATCAGTTCACCTTCAACCCGGATACCCCCAGCCTCCAGGTGCTGCGTGCCACCAAAAAGAGCGAGTTCAAGCGTCAGCCGCCCGAGGAGCCCTGCATCCAGTGGGATGGCAGCCCTGTCACTGTATCGCTGCAAGGGATCTGGCCCGACGGCACCCGGTTGCGAGATGCCTACTCGAAACAAGAGGCGGTGGTCAAACAGGGCAAGCTGACCCTGACCCCAGCCAAGGAGAGCGGCGGCCTGCTGCTGCTCGAACCGGTCAAAGCAGCCAAAGCGGCCCCCTTCAGCTGGGATCAGGCCAGCGTCTATTTCCTGCTGACCGACCGTTTCAACAACGGCGATCCCGCCAACGACCACAGCTTCGGGCGCCAGAAGGATGGTCAGGACGAGGTGGCTACCTGGCATGGCGGCGACTTCAAGGGGTTGACCGAGAAGCTCGACTACATCAAGTCCCTCGGCATGAATGCCATCTGGATCACCCCCATGGTGGAGCAGGTGCACGGCTTCATCGGCGGTGGTGAACAGGGCAACTTTCCCTTCTACGCCTACCACGGCTACTGGGCACTGGACTTCACCAAAATCGATCCCAACTATGGCGATGAAGAGAGCCTGAAAACCCTGGTGGACGAAGCCCACAAGCGCGGCATGCGGATCATTCTGGACGTGGTGATGAACCACGCCGGTTACGCCACCCTGGCCGATCTGCAGGATCTGGGGCTCACCGAGCTGACCCAAAACAGCGGCAAACTGCCGACCGTCTGGAACCAGTGGCGCCCGAGCGGCGATCTGAACTGGCATGGCTACAACCAGTTTATCGACTACCAGTCCCCGGACTGGAACCAGTGGTGGGGGCCTGGCTGGGTGCGCGCCGGTCTGCCCGGTTACCCACAACCGGGCACCGACGATGTGACCGGTTCGGTGGCGGGGCTGCCCGATTTTCTGACCGAATCAACCAAACCAGTGGGGCTGCCGCCGCTG
Organism: Aeromonas sp. HMWF014; assembly: GCF_963878295.1. Lineage (NCBI taxonomy): Bacteria > Pseudomonadati > Pseudomonadota > Gammaproteobacteria > Aeromonadales > Aeromonadaceae > Aeromonas > Aeromonas sp. HMWF014. Next base: position 10,994 of record NZ_CAWNYS010000116.1, read on the forward strand.
CTGGCCGCGAAAAAAGACACCAAAGCCAAAGCAATCCCCAATGCCAGCGTCAGCGATTACCTCATCGCCTGGCACACCGACTGGGTGCGCCGCTTCGGTATCGACGGCTTTCGGGCCGACACCGTCAAACATCTGGAGCCCGAGGTGTGGGCCAGGCTTAAGCAGGCGGGCACGGTGGCGCTCAAGGAGTGGAAACAGGCCAACCCGACCAAGGCGCTGGATGACCTTCCCTTCTACATGGTGGGCGAGGTGTGGGATCACGGGGTCGCCAAGGATTTCTGGTATCAGAACGGCTTCGATTCGCTGATCAACTTCGACTATCAGCGCGAGTTTGCCCTGCCCCAGGCCCAGTGCATGGCGGGCAGCGATCCCACCTATGCCAGCTACGCCAGCCGCATCAATCAGGATCCCGAGTTCAACGTGCTGAGCTACATCAGCTCCCACGACACCAAGCTCTTCTTCGGTGACTATCAGGACATACCGCTGCAGCGGCGGGTGGCCAACAGCTTCATGCTGCTGCCGGGCGGCATCCAGCTCTACTACGGCGACGAGTCGGGCCGTAGCCTGGCCAAGGATGGGGGCGTGTTCGATCAGAGCGTGCGATCTGACATGAACTGGCAGGAGCTGAAGCACGGTGACAAGGCCGAGCTGGTCAAACACTGGCAGCGACTCGGCCAGTTCCGCGCCGCCCATCCAGCCATTGCGGCAGGCAGTCACCAGAAACTCTCGGATGCCCCCTACGCCTTCGTGCGGGAGCAGGGGGATGACAAGGTCGTCGTCGTCTTTGCCGGTCGGCAGAAGTAACCCTTAAGCCACCTTCACCACCAACAGAGAGGGGAGCCACTGGCTCCCCTCTCTCGTTATTCCGCCCGCAACAGTTTACTGGGACTGGCGCGCCGCCACCGGCCACTGCAACCGCGCCTTGAGCAGGGTCTCCTGCCACAGAGGCCAAGCCAGCAGCGCCTGCTGATACGCCCCCGCCTGACCGGGCAGCACGATGCCGTAGCTGGCCAGCCGATGGGCCATCACGGCATAGAAGGCGTCGATAATACCCGCCTCGCCAAAGTAGAAGGGCTCCCTCGCCTGGGACCAGACGGTCTGCAAACGAGCCAGCTCGCCGATGGCCTCTACCGGTGGCTCGCTGCGGGTCGGCGCCCCCAGAAAGAAGGGCAGCTGGCTGCGGATCTGGCCAAAACCCGAGTGCAGTTCGGCGCACAGGCTGCGGGCCAGCGCCCGTTCGGCCAGGGACGCGGGATAGAGCCGGCGGTCGGGACAGAGCTCGTGGATATATTCGGCGATGGCCAGTGAGTCGTGTATCCGCACACCATCATGATCCAGCCAGGGCACCAGGCCGGCTGGCCCCACGCGCTTGAGCCGCTGCAACGCCTTGGCATCTTCCAGATCAAACACCTGCTCCTGCCACGCCAACCCGCTCATGGCGAGCACCAGCGCAGCACGCATTGCCCAGGTGGAGCCTGTGCCCACCGTCAATACCAAAGATCCCATCTCTTGCCTCCTGCATGGGTTTCGCATGACTATCCTATCGACCCTAATGACACGACATCCGACGCTCGCTTCACATTTGCATGCCTGCGGGTTTGACCCCCTAGAGGCGCGATGCTAGTTTAATTTTCCAAAACAATCAGTTAGCAACAATGTGAGCAATGGATAGCCAATTTACCATCGTCATCGCAGATGACCACCCCCTGTTTCGGGGCGCCCTCTATCAAGCGGTGCACATGGCCATCAACGACGTCCAACTGCTGGAGGCGGACTCCATCGACAGTCTGACCAGTCTGCTGGGGGAACACCCGGAGGTGGACCTGTTGCTGCTCGATCTCAAAATGCCGGGCGCCAACGGCTTCTCCGGCCTCGCTCACCTGCGCGGCCAGCACCCGGATCTGCCCATCGTCGTGGTCTCCGCCTCGGAGGATCCCGCCATCATACAGCAGGTGTTGCGGCTCGGGGCGCTGGGTTTCATCCCCAAATCCGTGCCCATGAAGGAGCTGGTCAGCGCCCTCAATACGGTGATTGGGGGGGATAACTGGGTGCCGGCCGGCATCTCGCTGCATCCCGAGTCCGAAGATGGCCCCGATTTCGCCAGCAAGCTCGCCAGCCTCACCCCCCAGCAATACAAGGTGCTGGTGATGCTGCGCGATGGCAGCCTCAATAAGCAGATCGCTTGGGAGCTCAACGTTTCCGAGGCCACCATCAAGGCCCATATCACCGCCATCTTCAGAAAACTCGGAGTCAAGAACCGCACTCAGGCAGTTATCGCCCTGCAGCAGCTCGATATCAAGGACGACTGAGCGGCAGCAAGCTGTTGCTCCCCCCAAGCGTAATCAGCATGACGAGACGGCGCCTGCGAGGCCATTCACACCAGTGAGGGCGCCCTGACGAGGGAGCAAAACCAGCCTGAAAAAAGGGGAGACAACCCTATTTTTATATTCGATACAGTGCCTTATAGTTACATTGCTCGGTGGCAGCCCCCCAGTTGCAAACATAAGGCGCAGTATCATGGCCAGACCCAACACAGCTCTTCTGTTGACCGGTGGCGGTGCTCGCGCCGCCTATCAGGTCGGTGCCCTCAAGGCCATCGCCGAGTTCTATCCGCGCAATATCGGCATTCCCTTCCCCATACTGTGCGGTACCTCGGCCGGCGCCATCAATGCCACCGCACTGGCCTGCTATGCCTCCTGCTTTCATCTGGGGGTGCGCAAGCTGGAGTGGGTCTGGCGCCGCTTCGAGACCCATCACATCTTCGACTTTCACCCCGGCAGATTGCTGTGGCGGTTGATGTACGAGGGCTCGGCAGGCCTCATCAATCCCCACACCAACCACGCCTTTCACCTGTTCGACAACGCGCCGCTGCGCCGCCTGCTGGATCAGCTCATCGACTACCACCGCATCGATGACAACATTCTTTACGGCAGCCTCGAGGCGCTCGCCATCACGGCGTCCGATTACGATGACGGCCTCTCCACCACCTTCTTTCAGGGACGGGCCGAACACCTGCCGTGGGAGCGAGCCAGACGGCGCGGGGTACGCACCCTGCTCACCTCGGATCACCTGATGGCCTCCTCAGCACTGCCGTTTGTCTTTCCCGCAACCCATATAGGCGACAGATTCTATGGCGATGGATCCATCCACCAGCTCAGTCCGCTCAGCCCTGCCATCCACCTGGGGGCGGAGCGGATCCTGCTGGTCACCCTGGATCCGCCGGCCCACTCGGCACCGACCTTGCATCACGATCACCTGACCAGCTCCAACATCGCCGGCCACCTGCTCGATACTGTCTTCACCGACACCCTCAACTCGGATCTTGAGCGGCTGTGGAGCATCAACCAGACCCTGGATTTCATCCCGGAGCGGGAGCGTAACCGTTTGAAATTGAAGCGAGTGGAGACCTGTGTACTGAAGCCGAGCGAAGATCTAGACATCATAGCGCTGAACTATTTGCGCAAGATGCCGGTACAGCTGCGCCGCCTGCTGCGGGTGCTGGGGGTCACGGGGGATGAGAGCAGCAGCCTGGCCAGTTTCCTGATGTTCTACCCCGGCTACTGCCAGCAATTGATCAAGCTGGGCTACCGGGACACCCTCAACGAGCGCCAGCGGGTCGAACAGTTTCTGGGTATCGAGCAGATGGCGCGATAAGTGGCATGAACGCAGCCGGTCCGGGGAGGGGGCGCTGGGCTAGCGCCCCTCCAGCAGCCGCTGCTCGGCCTGCTCCATTGCCACCGCATTGCCAAACAGGACCAGCAGATCCCCCGCCGCCAGCATCAGCTCGGGTCTGGGTTCCAGGCTCTGCTCACCGCGCTGCACCTCCTTGATCCGCACTGTATCCAGTGCCAGAGCCTGTACAGTGCGCCCCACAGCCCAGGCCTGATCGTGCAACAGCACGGGATGCAGTCGCTCGAGCAGCTGATCCGTCTCCAGATTGCTGGCGCTCTGATCCCCCCAGTAGAAGCCGTGCAGGAAGCGATACTGGCTGCTGCGCTCATGCTCCATGCGCCGGATCACCCGGCCGATGGGAATGTTGCAGTTGAGTAGCAGGTGAGAGACCAGCATCAGGGCTCCCTCTTGGGATTCGGGGATCACCTCGTGGGCCCCCGCCTGCTTGAAGGCCTCCAGAAAGCTGTCATCCCGGGTGCGCACCAGCACCCTGACCTCCACCGCCAGCTCCTTGATCAGCGCCAGCATGGCCTCGACCCGCTTGCGATCGTCGAAGGTGATGATCACCAGCCGGGCCCGCAGCAGACCGGCGGCCAACAGGATATCGCGCCGGCTCGCATCGCCAAACGCCACTTGCTCCCCCGCCGACTTGGCCTCGCTCACCCGCTCGGGATCGAGATCCAGCGCGAGGAAGGGGATGTCTTCCAGCTTGAGAAAGCGGGCGCAGGTCTGCCCGGCCCGGCCGAAACCGGCGATGATGACGTGTTGATACTTGCTCAGGCCGGACTGCGCCACCTCGGAGCGGGAGAGCAGAGCCGAGTCGGTGAGCGAACGGGCCAAACCATGGGCCCGCTGCACCAGCCAGGGGGTCATGGCGATGGAGATCACCCCTATGCCGATGAGCAGGGAGATCAGCTGATGGTCGAGCAGGCCGTGATGATTGGCCAGCGCCAGTAATACGAAACCAAACTCGCCCACCTGGCTCAGCATGATCCCCGTCGCCATGGCATCGCGCTTGCGCTCCCCCATCAGGCGGCCGGCCAGCAGCACCAGCAGGGATTTGATCAAGATGAGGCCGAGCACGCTGATGATCACCTGCCACCAGGCCCGTGCCACCAGCTGCCAGTCCATGGTCATGCCGATGGTGATGAAGAAGAGCCCCATCAACACGTCCCGAAACGGCCGTATGTCCACCTCCAGCTGATGGCGATAGTGGGACTCTCCCAGCATCATGCCCGCCAGAAACGCTCCCAATGCCATGGAGAGCCCCATCCACTGGGTCAGCGAGGCGGCCAGCAGCGCCACCAGCAAGGCGGTCAGCACGAACAGCTCGTCGGAGCGGGCCCGCGCCACCTCGTGAAACAGCAGCGGCAGCAGCCACTTGCCCACCGCGAGCAGGCTGAACAGGGCGAACAGCCCCTTGAGGGTGGCCCAGGCAATCTCCGCCAGCAGGGCCCCGCCCTGGATCTCGGGCCTCGCCAGTATTGGGATCATCACCAGCAGCGGCACCACCGCCAGATCCTGAAACAGCAGCACGCTCACCCCGAGCTGGGCACGGCGGGTGTGCAGCTGTTTTTGCTCCCCCAGCTGCTTGATCACCACGGCGGTGGAGGAGAGCGCCAGGGTGCCCGAAACCACCAGTGCCTGCGGCAGGCTCAGCCCCCACCACCACGCGAGCCAGAAGAACAGCGAGGAGGTGAACAGTACCTGCAAACCGCCCACGCCCAGCACCAGCATCCGCATGGCGATCAGCCGCGGCAGCGAGAACTCCAGCCCAAGCGAGAACATCAGAAAGACGATGCCGAGCTCGGCGATGGTCTGCATGACCGCCTGTCCCGTGATCACGGCGGCGCCATGGGGGCCGAGCAGTACCCCGGCAAGCAGGTAGGCGAGGATCACCGGCTGGCCGAGGCGCCGGAAAATCGCCACCAGCAAGACGGCGGCAAACAGCAGGATCAAGACATCTGTATACAATTTCTCCTCCCTTTTTATCCACTTAAGCCTAGCCAGCGACCCTTGTTCACATCGAACATATTTTGGGCACAAGGATTGCAGGGAGGTGAGAGTAAGTAGGATGTCTGAGGACTATACCGTGGAAAACACATCGTCATTGAATGGTTTGGGACATGGCATAGAACAGTGGGTTCGCCAGATGGAGCGGCTCACGCCGCTGGCCAGCAAGGATCGCAACCAGTTGCTCGAGCTCTTGCTGGTACAGACGGATCTCGACAGCCTGCTGGCAACCTTTGCCGATCATGCGGCAAGAGTTGTCCGGATACACAGCCTCTACTTTGATCACGCCCAGTCACTTCGGCTGATCCAGCAGCCGCCCCAGGCCAACCTGACGCTACACAGCTACCCGTTCGAACTGCGCGGCCAGCATGGCCAGCTGTTCGGCCAGTTGCACTACACCCTGGAACATACCCTGAGCGGCAGCCAGCAGCGGATCCTGCAGCAGTACCATCAGCTGCTCTGCCTGCCCCTGCCCCTCTATCTGCGACTGGCGCAACTGGAGCAGCAGGTGCGGCTCGATCACCTGACCGGGCTCGGCAACCGATCCTACTTCGACGAGGCAATAGGCCGCGCGGTGGAGCAGCACAGCCGGGAGTCCCACGGTCTGGTGCTGGTACTGCTGGATCTGGATCACTTCAAGCAGATCAACGACACCTGGGGCCACCCGGTCGGCGATCTGGTGCTGAGCCGCTTCGCCCAGTTGCTCAAGAACTGCACCCGCAGCACGGATCAGGCGTTTCGCCTCGGTGGCGACGAATTTGCGCTGCTGCTGCAACCCGCCGAGCCCGAGGCCTGGCGCCCGGTCTGGCTGCGGCTGCAACACATGCTGATAACCAACAAGGAGCTCAGTCGCTTCTCGGTCGGCTGCAGCCTGGGGGCTGCCAGCTGGCAATCCGGGGTGGCTGTCCATAGCCTGTATGAGGCGGCGGACGCCCACCTCTACGCCCGCAAAAAAGCGGGCAAGACCAGCCTGCTGGATTGAGCCGGTAAGTGGACAAGTGCCAAAAAGCCGGCAATGCCGGCTTTTTATCTTAATGGCGATCCCGGATTCACTCCGGGATGTAGCTGTCTGCCGCTGGCAACCAGTGCCACTCCACACCGGTCGCTCGCGTCATGAATCCGTCACAGATAAAGAGTCCGGCCACCGCTGCCACCTGCTCGCCGTAATAGAGAATGGGGATGCGCCCCCGCTGCCAGGAGGGCACCCCATACTCTTGCAGCAACTTCTTGAAACGCCGACTGCCGCTGCGCCCCACGGGCTTGAGCATGATCCCTGGCGTCACTTGAAAACGTACCGACACTGGCTCCCACGCAGTGGGCAGCCTCAACCCCTCACCGCCCTGCCGCAGCTGTAGCTGCACCTGGCCCAGCCCATCCGGCAAGGCGACCGACTCGCCAACCACCACCGTCAACTGCTCGTGGCAGGGCACCAGTCTAGGCTTGACCAGATGGAGCCGGCCCTGAAAGCGGCGGCAATCCAGACGCTTCAAGCTGAACTGCGGATTGGCGTCCTCTCGCGCCAGCGCCACCTCCTGCCACAGCAGAGCCAGCTGATCCCGGGAGGGCATCTCGCCCCCCAGCCGGCGGATCCAGTAGCGCAGCAGGTTGTTGCGCCGGGTCGCCGAAAGCCCGTGCAGCGGCTCGATATTCAGGGCACTCCCCTCACCGGCCAGCCGCCAGTCCGCTTCGGCCAGCTCGGTCAGCAACGTCTCCTGCTCGGCACACAGCGCCATGCTGCGGGCGGCGGTGCGAGCCATGGCGGGCCAGCGGGCCTTGAGCTGGGGGATAAGCGTCTGGCGCAGGAAGTTGCGGTCATAACTCACATCCTGATTGCTCTCATCCTCCACCCAGCCGTAAGGAAGCGATTGGGCCGCCTCGGCCAACTCGGCCCGGCTGACCTCAAGCAAGGGGCGTAGCAGCAGGCCGGCCGCAAACGGCTGACTCGGCACTATGCCCGCCAGGCCCCGCACGCCAGCGCCACGCTTGAGGGCCAGCAGCAGTGTCTCCAGCTGATCGTCCTGATGATGGGCGGTGAGCAGCCACTCACCGGCCCCCAGACTGGCAGCCAGCCCCTGATAGCGGGCCTCCCTGGCCTGGGCCTCCAGGCTCTGGCCATTGCCACGCACCAGTTGCACCCGCTGGACGATGAGCGGCACCGCCAGTTGCTGACACACTGCTTCACAATGGGCCACCCAGGCATCGGCATGAGGACTCAGGCCGTGATGCACGTGCAGGGCGCGTAGCCGGAGCCCCTGCTCGCGGGCAAACTGCGCCGCCAGCACCAACAACACTGTGGAATCGAGTCCGCCACTGAAGGCAACCAACAGGCCCCGGGAACCTTCCGGCGCGGGCAGGGTCTGACAAAAACGAGAATAAATACGAGAAATCATAGGCTTCCCCAAAACGACCAGGCCGATCTTAGCAGAGTCGGGCTTATCAAGCTGCAACCCGACTGTTAGAGTGAAGAACTGTCCTGTTTGGGCCAGTAAGCTGAATAACCCGAATTGGAATCCAACAAGATGAACAATAAAAAAAGCATACTGGCCAGCCTCATCGGACTGGCCTTGCTGGCCGGTTGTAGTCAGGGGCCGGACACAGCAGACAAACACTCCGGCCTCGCGCTGGCCAACATGGACACCCGGGTCAAACCCGGTGACGACTTCTTCCGCTACGTGAATGGTCACTGGCTGAGCACCGCCAAGATCCCGGACGACAGGCCCGCCGATGGCGCCTTCTACATGCTGCGGGACAAGTCCCTGGCGGACGTGCGGGTGCTGGTCGAGGGGCTCGACAGCAAGGCGGCAGCAGGCACCCCGGCCCAGCAGATCCACGACCTCTACCAGAGCTATCTGGATCAGGGCAGCCGGGATGCCAAGGGCACCACGCCGCTGCTGCCCCTGCTCAGCGACATCGATCAGATCCGCGATCAGAGCGGGCTGGCCCGAGCCTTTGCCCAGAGCGGTCGCACTGGCGGCGGTGCCCCGTTCGGCTTCTGGATCGACGCCGATGCCAAGGCGCCGGACAGCTATGCGGTCTACCTCTATCAATCCGGGCTCAGCCTGCCGGATCGGGATTACTACCTCAAGAGTGACCCCAACAGCCAGGCGCTGCGGCAGAAATACGAGCAGCACATCGCCGACATGCTGACCCGTTTCGGTGAAGCGGATGCCAAGGCCAAGGCCCAGCGCATCCTGGCCCTTGAGACCAAACTCGCCCAGATCCAGTGGGACAACGTGGCCCTGCGGGATCGGGAGAAGAATTACAACAAGGCGCCCCAGAGCGAGCTCAAGCGCCTCGCCCCGCACATCGACTGGGACAGCTATCTGAACCAGGCCGGCCTCGCCGGTCAGAGCAGCCTGGTCATAGGCCAGCCAAGTTATCTCGCGGCCCTTGATGACCTGATGCAGCAGACCCCGATCGGCGACTGGCAAGCCTACCTCAAGTGGCAGCTCATCACGGATTACGCCCCCTATCTTGACAGCCAGACCGACGCCCAGCACTTCGCCTTCTTCGGTACCACCTTAAGTGGCACCCCCAAGCAACGCGCCCCCTGGGAGCGCGCGCTCGGCGTGCTGGACGATCATCTGGGCGAGGCGGTGGGCCAGCTCTACGTGGAGCGCTACTTCCCGCCAGAGGCCAAGGCCCGCATGGAGCAGCTGGTGGAGAACCTCCGCACCGCCTATGGCCAGAGCATCCAGGAGCTGGAGTGGATGTCGCCGGAAACCAAGGCGCAGGCGCTGGAGAAGCTGGCCAAGTTCAGACCCAAGATCGGCTACCCGGACAAGTGGAAGGATTACAGCGCCATCGAGATCCGCCAGGGCGATCTGCTGGGCAACCTGCAGCGGGCCCACGCCTTTGAATATGCCGACAACCTGGCCCGCCTCGGCAAGCCGGTAGACAGAGACGAGTGGCACATGTCGCCGCAGACGGTGAACGCCTACTACAACCCGAGCAACAACGAGATCGTCTTCCCGGCCGCCATACTGCAGCCCCCCTTCTTCGACATGACGGCAGATGATGCGGTCAACTACGGCGCCATCGGCGGAGTGATCGGCCACGAGATGGGCCACGGTTTCGATGATCAGGGGGCCAAGTCAGACGGCGACGGCCTGATGCGCGACTGGTGGACGCCACAGGATCTCAAGGAGTTCCGCTTTCGCACCAGTCGGTTGGTGGCCCAGTACAACCGCTTCGAGCCCATCGATGGTCAGTTCGTCAATGGCCAGTTCACCCTGGGGGAGAATATCGGCGATCTGGGCGGTCTTACCATAGCCCACAAGGCCTACGAGCTGTCACTGGATGGCAAGGAGGCACCCGTGCTGGACGGCTTCACCGGCGAGCAGCGCTTCTTCCTCGGCTGGGCCCAGGTGTGGAAGGGCATGTATCGCCCCGAGCTGATGCAGATGCTGCTCACCTCGGATCCCCACTCTCCGCCCGAGTACAGGGTCAACGGCGTGGTGCCGAACATTCCCGCCTTCTATGAGGCATTCAATATCCAGCCGGGGGACAAGCTCTATCTGGACCCGGCCAAACGGGTCAAGATCTGGTAATGGCCGCCTCCGGCGAAGCAGAGAAAGAGAGCCGGGCAGAGGCAAGCCCGAACCCGGCCCACACATTCACATCCGTGACGGGCAGGCATGCCGGCCCGTCACCGCAGCAACAAGGGTCACATCGATGAAAACCTTATTCATGACACTCGGCCTGCTCACCCTGCCACTGACTGGCCAGGCGGCGGAGGGATTCTTCAAACAACTGACGCTGCCCTCCGGCCAGGTGATCACCGTCAGCGAGGGGCGTGGTGAAC